>JBARHM010000136.1:0-9898 GCA_049799235.1 Gallionella sp. | reverse complement strand
GCGCAGAACTGTGCACATTCCCAAAGGTTACCGGCTGGAATTGCTCAGCCTGTTGGATGCGCCGCGCATGCTCAGTTTCGCAGCCAACGGTGATCTTTTCGCCGGTTCAAAATCCGGCAAGGTGTACCGGTTGCCGTCTCCCTATACCAAGCCAGAAGTGCTATTGCAGCTGGACGGATATCCTCACAGCGTGGCTTTCCGGCGGGATGAAATATTGATTGCCCGCACCGATGGCCTTTATCGCTCTCCTTACCGTTTGGGGCAGGCAAAGATAATGGCGGATCAGGTCAGGCTGCTCGCCGCTCTGCCGAGTGGTGGCGGGCATATCAGCCGCACGGTAGGGGTGGGTCCGGATGGGCGGGTTTACGTGAGCCTGGGAATACAGAATAACTGCAGCGACCAGTATCTGGGGGAGGACTACCCGTTCGAAGACAGGCGCGGCGGTGTACTGGTATTGCGTGAGGATAGCGGCAAGGCAAGCTGGGAGACTTTTGCCTCGGGTCTGCGTAACCCGGTGGGCTTCGACTGGCAACCGCTGACAGGTGTTCTGTATGCCAGTAATAATGGTCCAGATCACCAGGGATACGATCAGCCGCCGGAATATTTCAGCCGGCTCACCGTCGGTTCGTTCCACGGCATTCCGTGGTTTCAGTTCGATGGCAGACAGATACGACGCGACGATTGTATTGCACGCAAACCGCCTCGCGAGATCGGTGAAGTGGTGCAGCCGGCTGCCACTTTTCCGGCACGCAATGCACCAATGGGCGTGGTTTTTGTTCCCGAAGGCGCCATGGACCCGCAATTGGCGCAGGATGCCATCGTCGCACTGCATGGCTCATGGGGTACGCAGCCCGATGGTGGTTTCTTCGGGAGCGCTGCCAGTCGCCGTCCGCCGAAGATCGTGGTGGTGCGCTTTCAGAATGGGCAGGCGAAGCGTGTGGATGACTTGATCAGTGGTTTTCAACTGCCCGATGGCAAACGCTGGGCAAGGCCTGTAGGTGTGGCGATAGGGCCGGACGGTGCGCTGTACTTCACCAGTGACAGTGAAACCAACGGACTGTTCAGGCTGATGCGGATACCCTGACAGGATATTGAACCGCCGCGAAGGCGGGTACGTCAGATTTATTGATCAAATTTCGAATTGCAATCGCGCCAGCCGCGCGTACAGCCCGCCCTGTTTGCGCAAATCCTCGGGCGTGCCGGTTTCGACGATGCGCCCGTATTCCATTACCACGATACGGTTGGCCTTCTGCACCGTGGCCAGACGGTGCGCGATGATCAGCGTGGTGCGTCCCTGCATCGCTGCATTCAGCCCCTGCTGCACCAGGATTTCGGATTCAGCATCCAGCGCGCTGGTGGCTTCATCCAGCAGCAACAGCGGCGCATTCTTCAATATCGCCCGCGCAATCGCAATACGCTGGCGCTGGCCACCGGACAAGCGGGTGCCGCGTTCTCCCAGAAATGTTTGATATCCGTCCGGCAGACGGCCTATATATTCGTCCACCAGCGCCGCTTTGGCGGCGGCCATCACTTCTTCGTCGCTGGCAGCAGGGCGGCCGTAGCGAATGTTGTCCAGTGCATTGGCGGAGAAGATCACCGGGTCTTGCGGTACGATTGCGATCTTATCGCGCAGATCGTGCAAGCCGAGCTGACGGATGTCCTGCCCGTTGAGGCGGATGCAGCCATCGCTCACATCGTAATAGCGCAACAGAAGTTGAAACAGCGTGGTCTTGCCGGCACCGGAAGGACCGACCAGGGCGACGCTTTCGCCGGGCGCGATATCCAGCGTGATGCCGTCCAAAGCGGCGATTTCCAGCCGCGCCGGGTAGCGGAAAGTGACATGCTCGAAACGGAGCGCCGCTTGCAAGGGCTGCGGCAATGATCGCGGGGCGGCCGTTTCGGTGATCGCGGATTCCGCATGCAGTAGTTCCAGCAGGCGCTCGGCTGCACCCGCCGCACGCATCACATCACCCCAGACTTCCGCCATCGTGCCGACACCCCCTGCTACCAGGGCCGCGTAAAGGATGAACGAAGCGAGTTGCCCGCCGGTCATGCTGCCGTCATGCACCTGGTTTGCGCCAACCCATAGCACGAAGATGATGGTGCCCATCACCGCGGTGATGATCAGCGCCGTCATCGCCGCACGCACCCGGGTGCGCCGGATCGCAGTGACGAAACTCAACTCCGAGCGATCGGCGAAACGCCGGGTTTCGCGTTGCTCCTGCGTGTAGGCCTGCACGGTCGGTATCGCGTTGAGTATCTCGCCAGCCAGCGCCGCGGCATCGGCGATCTTGTCCTGCGATGCACGCGACAGCTTTTTGACTTTGCTGCCGATGGCGAAGATCGGCAACATCAGCAATGCCATCAAACCGAGGTTCAGCGAGAACAGATAAAGGCTGGTTACCGCCAGCATGATCATGCCGCCGATGAACTGGAACACGCTGCGCAAACCCATCGAAATGGAACTGCCCACCACGGTCTGGATCAGTGTGGTGTCGCCGGTGAGCCTGGAAAGCACCTCGCCGGTCTGCAAGGTCTCGAAGAACTGCGGCGACTGCGCCAGCACCCGCGCATATACCGCGCTGCGTATGTCCGCAGTAACCCGCTCACCCACCCAAGACACGGTGTAATAACGCGCCGACACAGCCAGCGCCCACAGGCTGGCCATCCCGAACAGCAACGCGAAGTGCCCGTTCAAACTAAGGGTACCCAGCACCCCTCCACTTGCATCCTTCCGCTGCCCGAAACCAAAATCGATCAGATCTCGAAACGCCAGCGGTACCAGCAGTATCGTGGCGGAAGCGAGGCACAACAGCACGAAGGCCAACGCGATCCGTGCCCGATAGGGACGCAGGAAAGGCCACAGATCGCGCAATGACGACAAGTGCCGGGCAGTGGCGACAGATTGGGCTGAATTATTAATGACAGACCCCATTAGTTCGATAATGTCTTAAAGGATAACAGCTGACTCAACACCGAACTTAGTAATTTTACCGGCCACACTACTGCCAGTGGGTAAGTAATACTGTGTAGCGAGCCGGGTTACCGGCCGAGGTACCCTAAAAAATATTTACTTTTATGCCAGTGCAGGATTATCATGCGCGCGCATCGGGCTTTACCGGAACTTGGGTAGACACGATGGTATCGAAGTTTTTTTACTGCATCAGTTGCCGCATCTTCCAGCATGCAATCTTTACAGGAGAACGATAATGGCCAAAGGACAGCAACGCAAGACCAAGGAAGCAAAGAAACCCAAGAAGCAGCCAGCACCCGCCAAACTGAGCTAATTCTCCTGGTAGGTTCTGCCGCCATGCCGGGGCAGAACCATCCTGACATGCCCCGCAAACCTGATCAAGCCCGGCTCGACCGTGTCGTCGCCGAGGCTCGCCGGCTCAGTGACGAGCGTGAAGCGACCTATCGCGAGCGGGCTCTGAAATTGTTTCCATGGATCTGCGGGCGATGCGGCCGAGAGTTTTCCGGTGCTCGCCTGCGCGAACTGACGGTGCACCACAAAGACCATGATCACGACAACAACCCGGCGGATGGCAGCAACTGGGAGCTGCTGTGCCTTTATTGCCACGATAACGAGCACATGCGCTTGCTGGAACAACAATCGCGGCCAGACGGTTCAGAAAATCAGCCATCCACGGCGACGCATAATCCTTTCGCCACACTGAAATCACTGCTGAAAAACAAGGATTGACCGACACTCCTGCATCAGTCAAATATACGATGAGCTTGGTGTGAGTTCGCTAGAGAAGGGGCTATCCCGCATCTTGGGGCAAGACGACGGAAGTGAAAGCTGGTTAATAATCTGAGCCGGTCTTAGCTTCACCACCCTGCTTCGAGTTGCAGCGTGTACATGCTGGTTTGATCTCCAGCAGCATTGCGAGATGTACCTTTGTACTTGCTGTAGTTAGCGTGCAGCGACACGTTCATCGCAAGGTCATATACGGCGGTAAACGTCAGTGCATCATCGCCGTTGACCGTCTCGGCAGCGCCGTTCCTCGCATTGCGGTATGCAGCACCAAGGCTCAGCACATTGGGGATCACGCTGTAGTCTGCGCCCAAGGTGAATGCCTTGCGATCGGTCAGACCGGCACCATATACACTTCCGACTGCCAGAGTATTGTTCACAATCGGGGCTTTTGCATATTGCGCATAAACACCCAAATCATTCTTGCCGAGCAGGCCATGTGCCTGGAAATCGGCGAAAGTCTGTTTGGTTTCCCACAGAGTAGCTATAGCCGGTGATATGGCACCACCATCGGTGAGCAGCGATTCACCGCCCATCACTCCTGCACCCACCACCATATCCCAGTCGCCCGCGCTGGGTGTAGCAGCGATACGGAAGTATCTGGAGCTCATATCAAAGGAATTGATGGATGAGCCGTTACCTCCCATGGCGTAGTTGGGCGACCACTTGGTAAAGTTGATGTAGCCGATGTCGTTCTGTGCTACCAAAGCGAAACCGGTAGCAGCGCCGGTATTTTTGTTTGCATCAGTACCCTGATCGGCGTTGTACTGGACCGCAGAGGTTTCACGGCGGTGTTCTGCCCAGCGGTTGGCCCGCATCACGCCGCCACTGGACAGTTCATAACCATATTGCACGCCAAGCGCATCGGTGGTGAAAGGGATTATCGACAGCCTGGTTTCACCCGCGTCAAACATGATAGGGATCTTGAGGCCGGCCATCAACGATCCTGCCACGGCAACGGTATTACCTTCGAACATGAAGCCGATGTTGTCGCCCACGCGGCCGCCGAAGAACAGGCTGAGTTCGTCGCCGAATTGCAGTCGGCCGTCACCCAAGGTATTCGCCGTCCCGGTTGCCACGTTATCAGTAGCAGCAGTATTGTCTTTCTGGTACCTTACTTTTACCAGGATCGCACCGTTCAAGGTGTCAGGAATCGACAGGCTGTCACCCTCTACCTTGCCTTGCGCACCCATCATCGTGTAGCCGCTCGCCTTGAACGCACGGCCGAATTTGTTCAATACCGGGAAGTGCTGCTGGTGACATGCGGTGCATGCCATGCCGGTCTGTCGTGCAAAGGATGGCAGTGCCGACGCTTCCGGAACGAGCGCGGCAACAGCCAGCATGCCGGCCACAGACACGATGATCTTATTCATAAATATTCCTCTTTTAAAACAATATATTGTTGCTTGCCAATTTTGGGGCGGTCATTCATTACCCGCTGCTACAAAACCTCTCCGCTGGCATTATTGTGAAACTCTAGCATGGCTTAATGGGCTTTGGAACAATAAAATAGCGCAAAATATGGCATATTTGCGACATGCCCGTGCTTGCATGACTCCCCTTATGCCTTAGCCACGATACGCAATCCTTACATGAGTGGCCAAGACTACCTTTGCCTATCTAGTAGCGAACCATTTTCTGCTCTGGCACTCTTACAGTTCGAGTGCTAAAATCAAAATTAAGGAGGAAACACTATGAATGCAGCTATGAGTTTACCCATACCGTCCGCGGTCGGCAGCCTGGAGGCTTATATCCAGTCGGTAAACCGCTTTCCCTTGCTGTCGAAGGAGCAGGAATTCACACTGGCGACACGTTTCAGGACTGAAAACGACTTGGATGCCGCTCGACAGTTGGTGCTTTCACACCTGCGCGTGGTTGTCAGCGTAGCGCGTGGCTATGCCGGTTACGGCCTGCCACAGGCCGATTTGATCCAAGAAGGCAATATCGGCCTGATGAAAGCGGTGAAGCGCTATGATCCGGAACGCGGAGTGCGTCTGGTGTCATTGGCGCTGCACTGGATACGCGCCGAGATCCACGAGTTCGTTGTGCGCAACTGGCGGCTGGTAAAGATCGCCACCACCAAGTCACAGCGCAAACTGTTCTTCAATTTGCGCCGCCTGAAGCAGGGCCTGCAGCCGTTGTTGCCCCAGCAAGTCAGCGATATTGCCCAGCAACTCAATGTCAGTGAGCACGATGTGGTTGAGATGGAAGCAAGATTCGCGGGGCATGAGATTGCTCTGGAACCATGCGGCAGCGATGACGATGAGAGTTATGCGCCCATAAGTTATCTGGCCGACAACGCGGAACATGAGCCGTCACGGATACTCGAAATGGCTGAACGCGAGCACCTGCAAACTTCTGGCCTGGAACATGCCTTGTCCGGTCTGGACGAGCGCAGTCGCCGTATCGTTGAAGCGCGATGGCTGCAAGAAGGGGAAGCAGCGACCCTGCATGAACTGGCTGCCGAGTTCAACGTCTCCGCCGAGCGTATCCGCCAGATAGAGCAGAAGGCATTGGGCAAGATGCAGGCAGCACTGATTTAAGACATCTGCAAAACCAAAAGGCCGCAGTTGTTGCGGCTTTTTTCATTTGACAACCTTCAAATGCGGTTTGTGAGGAACCTGTTTGGACGTTTCACCGCCGCTTGCTGCAGGTGGAGGTTGTAGGGGATCACTGCCTTGGAACATCAGACCCTGTCCGTTCTCCTTGGCAAATATGCCTATGACCGATTCGACCGGAACCAGCAAGTCGAAAGATGTGCCAGTAAAACGTCCGGCACAGGTGATGATTTCATTGCCCATCTCCAGGTTGCGCACCGCACCTGGGCTGATGTTCAGCACGATCTGGCCGTCCTTCACATGAGCAGGCGGCACCACGGTTTGCGCATCGACACGGACGGCCAGATAGGGAGTCAGGCCGCTATCCACACACCATTCGTAGATCGCTCGGATCAGGTACGGGCGCGTGGATAAATCGCTCACCAAGACCCCTGCACAACGTAACGAGCGCAGGTTGGACAAGGAGAAGAGCGGCGAATCGGGTTTGGCAGGAATGGGCGGATTGTAATTGCCGCCCGACTCGCAAAAACCGGAATGTATCTGCTTATAAATGAAATTATTGAGCCGCTTTTCGAAACAGCATCACCATCAATGACCTGGTTGGCGTAGCTTGCCAACTTAGTCAGATGGCTATAACCAATGACTTGCCCGGCGTATTTTGCTGAGTTAGTCTGTTGGCTAGTAGTCATATCAGTTGCTTCAGCAGTAATTGTGCATTGGTCTTTCACTTGCGCATCGCTCTTTCGGACGCTGTCAGCGCATCGATGAAACCTTGGCGCGAGAACAGCCGTTCGGCGTATTTCATCAAAGGTGCAGCATCCTTGCCCATCTGGATACCATAATAATCGAGCCGCCATAGCAACGGGGCGATCGCCACGTCCAGCATGGAGAATTCATCGCCCAGCAGAAACTTTTGCTTGGTCAGAATCTGCGCGAACTGGGTCAGGTTGTCTCGTATCGTGGCACGGGCCTTGTCGATGGATTTCGCCACGCCATGCTCGATCAAGTCGACCTGGCTGTAGAGTTCCTGTTCAAAGCGATGCAGGAAAAGTCGTGCGCGACCGCGCATGACAGGATCTGGCGGCATCAGTTGAGGGTGCGGAAAACGCTCATCGATGTACTCGTTGATAATGTTTGCTTCATACAATACCAGATCGCGCTCCACCAGCACCGGAACTTTGTTGTATGGATTGATCGTAGCGACATCCTCCGATTTGTTCATCAGATCCACATCGATCACTTCGAAATCCATGCCTTTTTCGAACAGCACGATACGGCAACGGTGGCTATAGGGACATGTCGTCCCTGAATATAATCTCATCATTACTACTTACCCCTTGATCAACTGAGTGCGTTGCATGCGCATGCGCACCAGGAAAAACCCGATGCTCGCCACCACTCCACCGACCACAATCGCGGCCAATATCGGGTACGGGCCTGTTCCGTTGATGCCACCGATCCAAACGTAGCGCTCGAACAGCGTGCCGACGATGATGCAAGTTGCGACAGCCGTGATCATGCGAATATTGTGCCGCGGTATCGGGAAGGCGAGCACGGAAAACGGAATCACGAATTTGAGGGCAAACATAGCCCACCAGATAAACGTGTAGTCTCCGTCCTGCATGCCCACCATACGGTCCCTTTCGTCGGGCAGGTTGCCATACCAAATCGTCAGGTATTGGGCGAAAAAGGTGTAGACCCACAACAACGTGAATGCGAACAGCATTTGAGCGATGTAATTGTAGACATAAGTTTCCACCGGACGTTGCAGTTTATTGCCGCTGTTCAAGGCAAATATCCAGATCACCAGGAACGCCAGGAACATGCCGAAGTTGCTGACGAACTGCTGCATCGCGTAGATCGCGCTGTGCCAGGCCGGCACAAGTGTCATTTCAAAGTCCCATGCGACCATGGTACTGTATAGAACGAAGAAGAACGGGATCCATGTGGCCACAGTATGATAACGCGCAGCGTCTTCGCTGCTGCGATCAGACACCGACTGCCGCTTGATGAACACCCAATACAACGCCATCATGAACAGCATGCCCACAACTTCGCGGGTGATCAGCCAGTGCGGGCGATACCAGTAGGGCATGTGAGCCGTGTGTGGCGTAATATGACTTTCCCACCACGGAAAAGTGTTTGAGCCACCCACAAGCAATATGATCAGCAGCACGAACGCCAACGGGAACAGCGCATACAGCGAAGCCGACAGATGCCATATCTGGATGCGCCACTTGGCGCCCACCAAATGCAGTACCGAGCACAAGGCGACGCCGCTCAACGCGAGCGACAGCACCACCACGAAACTAGCAGTCAATACCGCCCAATTGCTATATGCAAACATGTTCACCGTCTCCTATTTCGCCTGTCCTGAGCCTGTCGAAGCGGCCTGGGCCGCAGCCTGAGCTTTTTGCAATACCGTGCGCACGTAATTCACGACATGCCAACGCTCGGTCGGCGACAGGTCGTTGGCATAACTGGGCATCACCGCACCGCCAAGGGTCATGTAGCCGAAAATATGGCCATCCGGATATTCCTTTGGATTCCAGCTGTGCATATCGTTACTCAACGTCAGATTCCAGGGTTTCATGATCAGTTTCGCCCCGACCAGGCCGTCACCCGTTCCGGATTGGCCATGACAGGGTGTGCAATAAATTCCGAACAAACGGCCACCGATAGCGACAGATTTGCTATCCGCAGGAACTGGGTTGACCATTTTTCGCGCTGTCTCCTGATCCTTTACCATGACCGTCGTGCCGGCAACCGGCACTGAGCGCCGGGGAAATGCCTTCATGCCCGGGCTGGCAGAATCTGCGCTTTCTTGAGGCTTGATGCTGATCTGGTTGGCCATATCTTTTGACCACGGCCACGCATGCGCCACCGAGGGTGCCAGCAACAAAGCAATTATAAAGAGTGATTTCTTCATTTCCCCGCCTCTTCCTGAATTTCTAAAGCGTTGTGCTTGGCAAAGATCGCCTTCAGCGTATTCGCTGCACTCTCTTCAGAGTTCACCAGTATGCCGATCTGATCCTCCGATACTTTCGCGCTATACAACGGCGAACGCCTGGCAGGCAGACCGGCGCAAATCAGGAAGCCCAGCACGCTGATGAACACCCCGCCGAGTATGAACATCTCGTAAGTCAGCACAAAATTGGGCGGGAACGGCACGATAGGTTTGCCGCCCTTGATTTGCGCATAAAAGTTGGCTTGCGCACCCGAGATCAGAAAGAACCCCAGCAGGCCGCCCATCAGTGCGCCGCCCAACGTGAACCACTGCACGTGAACCGGCTTGTACCCGAGAAATTTCTCGACCTCAGGGTGTTCTATTGGCGATTTCACGATCAGGTCTTGATTGACATCAAAGCCCTTGATCTGAGTACTGCGCAACGCTTTGACCACCGCCTCGGCTTCGTCAAAATTGTTGAACAACGCAAGTAAATGACGTTTGCTCATTTAGTGTGCCCCCTTCCCGGCTGCGGCGAACTTACCGGTTGTTTCCAGCTTCTTGGTTTCCTGGCTGCGGTGATAAACCATTTCCTTGACCTCATACATGGATACGGACGGGAATACTTTACAGAAC
>JBARHM010000135.1:0-1526 GCA_049799235.1 Gallionella sp. | reverse complement strand
TTGCTCGGCCGCACCGGTCATCTTGTTCTGACGGCCCAAGGCGAGTATCTGCACGAACCCCACGTAGAAAAACAGGCCCTCCATGATGCAGGCAATCACGATCAGGCTGCGCAGCAATTGGCGATCCGTATCCGCTGTGCCGGTCTTGAATGCAGGATTGGTCAGCGTGTCGATAAAGGGCAGCAAAAATTCATCCTTGGCCCGAATGCTGGGCACTTCGTGGTACATATTGAATATCTCGCCCTCATCCAGACCCAGACTTTCCACGATGTATTGATAGGCGTGAGTGTGGATCGCCTCTTCGAAGGCCTGGCGAAGCAGGTATTGGCGGCACTCCGGATTGCTGATGTGGCGATAGGTTCCCAGCACGATGTTATTAGCTGCCAGACTGTCCGCCGTCGTGAAAAAACCCAGGTTGCGCTTGACCAGCAGGCGTTCATCGTTGCTCAGCTTGTCGCTTTTCCACAACGCGATATCAGCGGTCATATTCACTTCTTGCGGCATCCAGTGATTGGCGCAGGCAGCCAGATATTTTTCCCAGGCCCATTTGTATTTGAACGGCACCAGCTGATTCACGTCGGCATTGCAATTGATGATGCGCTTGTCCTCGACGCGGATGCGGCCTGGCGTAGCCTGTCCCGTGTCCTGCCGGAAGGATGGAATGTTCTGAACCTCCGGATCAGCCTGCCTGGCATGTTGCCGTTGCGAGACAATCGCGCCGTCATCCCGCGCGGTTGTGCGCAGCAATGCCAATGGCATTCCGGCCGGTTTTATATCGTCTTCAAATGTCAGCATTTATTGCTTCTCCATATCTGCTGTTATTGACACGATTCGCACGCGGGATCGTCAATAGAACAAAATTTTGGGGATGCACTGTCCTCTGCCTTGTGTCCCCTGATGGAACTACCAGCCATTCGACTAGGCTGCCCAAAGACATCAGCCGAGTCGCTGGTTATGTCCTCTGATACCGGCACTGCATTCAGCGCACCGGCGCGGCCGGTGGACTTTTCTGCCGAAGTCGCCCCCATGGTGCGCAAATAGTAAGTAGTCTTCAGTCCGCGCAACCATGCAAGTTTATATGTCTCATCAAGCTTGCGGCCCGACACGCCGGCCATGTAGATGTTCAGCGACTGCGCCTGGTCTATCCATTTCTGCCGGCGCGACGCCGCCTCGATCAGCCAGCCCGGCTCGACTTCAAAAGCGGTCGCATACAAGCTGCGTAACTCGGCAGGCACACGATCGATCTTCGCAAGACTGCCATCGAAATACTTCAGGTCGGCGATCATCACCTCGTCCCACAGGCCGAGTTGCTTCAATTCAGCCACCAGGTGCTCATTGATCACGGTGAACTCCCCGGAAAGGTTCGATTTCACGAAGATGTTCTGGTAGGTCGGCTCGATGCAGGCCGACACGCCGATGATGTTGGAAATGGTAGCGGTCGGCGCGATTGCGATGCAATTGGAATTGCGCATGCCATGCTGGCTGATGCGCTCACGCAGCGCCGCCCAATCCATGCTGGCCGACGC
>JBARHM010000134.1:0-2638 GCA_049799235.1 Gallionella sp. | reverse complement strand
CTCTTATCTTGTCATACCGGTTTAGATTATCCCTTTGATCGATTCTGATATCAGGACGGCATCCAGCTCTGCCTGGGCTTCGCGTACAAAACCATCCTGTTCAATCGAATCGCTTGCTTGCTGCTGTTTGAATTGCTTTGTTTTCTGCTCCATTACCGCAGGTGTGGCCGATTTGCTTCCTCCCAACACTATTTTCAGCTTCATGGGCTTGGCAAAATATTCGCTCATGCAAGCCTGCAATTTTTCGGCTGCCATTTTGTTTGCCTGAAGATGCTTTTGCTCTTGAGACAAACACAAAGTGATTTGTCGATCCGAAATTTTTTCCAGCGTACAGTGCTTTGCCAATTGCTGAGCCATTCCCTGAACATTTAACTTCTCGAGTAACACTCCCCAGTCAAGCTGACCGGGGGATATTGGCTCAATGGCACTTTCGGCGCTTCCGCTTGAAGCAATAGAAATCAATGCAGTCTCACCCGAAACTGGCTCAGATTTGTTGGCGGGCGAAACATCACTTACAGATGCCGCTGGACGCGCTGTCATTGTTGACTTCGTGCCTGGATTTGCGGCAGCGGCAGGTAAAGCCAATGACGGTTGCATATTGCCCTTGGCAGGGGCAAAAGCCAGCATGCGCAGCATCGTCATGGTAAAACCGGCATATTCATCGGGTGCCAGATTGATTTCGTCACGACCGTGTATGGCAATCTGATAACACAATTGCACTTCTTCCGCCGTAAACGCCTGCGCCAATCCAAGCAATCGATCCCGTTCCGGTTCATCGTCAGGAATCGCTTGTGGCACTGCCTGCGCCAGTGCGATGCGATGCAACAAGCTAGCCAACTCTTGCAGGGCCGTGTCAAACGCTATGCTGCGCATGGACATTTTGCCGGAAATATCAAGCAAAGTTGCACCGCTCTGCTCGTGCAATGCTGCCAGCAAGTCGAACAGGTATCCATGGTCTATAGCACCAAGCATGGTGCGCAGCACCTGTTCTTCTAAATTTCCCGAGGAAAATGCTATTGCCTGATCCAACAGGCTCAACGCGTCACGCATACTGCCTTGCGCTGCACGAGAAATCAAAGCAATTGCTCCCGATTCAAATGTGATCTTTTCTTGTTCCAACACATGCTGAAGATGTGTTGCAATCAAGGCTGGCGGCAGCTGTTTCAGGTTGAATTGCAGACAGCGAGATAATACAGTAACTGGAATCTTCTGGGGATCAGTCGTAGCAAGAATGAATTTCACATGGCTTGGTGGCTCTTCCAGCGTCTTCAACATTGCATTGAAGGCTGACTTGGATAACATATGCACTTCGTCGATAATGTAAACTTTAAAACGTCCGCTGCTCGGCGCATATAGCGAACTCTCCAGCAATTCCCTCATATTATCGACTTGAGTGTTCGATGCTGCATCCAGTTCAATCAGGTCGACGTAGCGTCCGCTATCGATTTCCCTGCATGTGCTGCACTCACCACATGGAGTAGCGGTGATTCCCATGACACAATTCAGCGACTTGGCAAGTATTCGCGCGATAGTGGTTTTGCCAACCCCGCGCGTACCGGTGAACAAATAAGCGTGATGCAAACGTTTCTGCGTAAGTGCATTGCTTAAAGCACGAACAACATGTTCCTGTCCCACCAGCTCGGAGAAATTTTTGGGACGCCATTTTCGCGCGAGAACAGAAGTTTCAGACAAGAGTAACACCCGATCATAGATGACTAATAATATGTGCCTGGCTGAAATTGATGCCTTGATTCGGCGGCTTTAGGTACTGAAACGACAATCCAGTTCGAACTGGTGATGCTCGTCAATTCTAACTTCGCAACGCACACATACGCGGCATCTCTACCATATAGCATTGACCATATTCGACGGAAACTACTTCCATGACAAATACTGGGTTATTAATAAAGGTTGCATCAACATTTATAATTTCAACATTGTTGCCCCACCCTCAAAAAATGGAGGCGAGCCTTACCCCCGGCACTTGCAGTAAGCAGCTGTGGCTGCTTCCTTCCGGACCTGACCAGGTTCACTGCCCTGCAATGCGGGGAGACCCGCCAATTCTTTGAAAGTTCTGCATGAGCTACGCGGCTATATACATTTCAAGCCGCTCGTTACGCTACTGCAAAGCTTCTTAAATTTTTACTGCATACGTGCAATTCGAGCTGATCATTGTATAATGATAATTGATGCTGCCGGCAAAATCCACGCCGGACATCAATTTTTTGGGCGTTCGACTTCTCGATCACGTCATCACAGAAATCCGGCATTCCCGGAGCAAGAATGGTCGTGGATGCTATCCAACACGATGTTATTTGGTGGGCCGTGAAAGACTTGAACTTTCGACCAATGGATTAAGAGTCCACTGCTCTACCAACTGAGCTAACGACCCATTTTTATGCAAACATCAAAAACGGCGCGCCATTATCTGAAATGCATGCTTCGCTGTCAAAGTTATTCACTTGCAAATATACATTTGAAACACCAAAGCCCTCACGAGGAGGGCTTTGGTGTTTACAAGGAGTCTGACGATGACCTACTTTCGCATGGGCAATCCACACTATCATCGGCGCGGAGTCGTTTCACTGTCCTGTTCGGGATGGGAAGGAGTGGGGCCAACTCGCTATGGTCGTCAGAC
>JBARHM010000133.1:0-3061 GCA_049799235.1 Gallionella sp. | reverse complement strand
GAGCCAGGTTCGCACCGTGGAAGTGGGTTACCGGGATAACGTAAAGAACAAGCTGTTGAAAGAGTCGCTGATGCTTACCGATGACGAGAACATCATCGACATCCAGTTCGCGGTGCAATATTTCCTGAAGGATCCCGCCGATTATCTGTTCAATAACCGAAATCCGGACGAGAACGTGCGCCAAGCGGCCGAGACAGCGATACGCGAAGTGGTCGGCAAGAGCAGGATGGACTTCGTACTGTACGAGGGCCGCGAGCAGGTGGCCGCTTCGGCGACCAGTTTGATCCAGGAAATCCTGGATCGCTACAAGTCCGGCATCCTGATCAGCAAACTGACGATGCAGAACGCACAACCGCCGGAACAGGTCCAGGCGGCTTTCGATGACGCGGTCAAGGCCGGCCAGGATAAAGAGCGGCAGAAGAACGAAGGCCAGGCTTACGCGAACGATGTGATACCGCGCGCCAGCGGTACGGCCGCGCGTCTGATACAGGAGTCGCAGGGCTACAAGCAAAGCGTCATCGCCAATGCCGAAGGTGACACCAGCCGTTTCAAGCAGATACTGGTTGAATATCAGAAGGCGCCCGCAGTGACACGCGAGCGCATGTATCTGGACATGATGCAGCAGGTGATGGGCAATGTCAGCAAAGTGATGGTCGATCAGAAGAACGGCAACAGCCTGTTGTATCTGCCGCTGGACAAACTGATGGAGACTTCACGCGCAAATATTGAGGCGCCAGCACCGCCGGCGCCGGTAACTTCGGAATCCAGCGATAACACCGCAGCGCAACGTGCAAGAGACTCGTTGCTGAGTCGCGACAGGGGGGCACGCTAATGAACAAGACTACGGTTAATGTATTGGTTGCCGCGGTTGCCGCGTTGATTCTGCTCAGCATGACAGTGTTCGTGGTGGACCAGCGTCAGAATGCGATCGTGTTCCAGTTGGGCGAAGTGGTCGGTGTCAAGACCGTGCCGGGGCTGAATTTCAAGGTGCCGTTGATGCAGAACGTGCGCTTTTTTGACTCGCGCATCCTGACACTGGACGCCGGTGAGCCGGAACGTTTCATCACCGCGGAAAAGAAGAACGTGTTGGTGGATGCCTTCATCAAGTGGCGCATCGTGGATGTGAAGCAGTATTACATCAGTGTTGGCGGCGATGAAGAGCGTGCCAAGACGCGTCTGCTGCAGACGGTCAATTCCAGCATGCGCGAAGAGTTCGGCAAGCGCACGATACATGAAGTGGTGTCCGGTGAGCGCGAGAAGATCATGACCGTGTTGCGCGAGAAGACTGACATCGACGCGCGCAAGATCGGTGTGGAAGTGCTGGACGTGCGCCTGAAGCGCGTTGATTTTCCATTGGAGATCAGCGAGTCGGTTTACCGCCGCATGGATGCCGAACGCAAGCGTGTGGCCAATGAACTGCGTGCATCCGGCGCGGCCGAAGGTGAAAAAATCAAGGCGGATGCCGACAAGCAGCGCGAGGTGATACTGGCCCAAGCCTATCGCGAAGCGCAGAAGACCAAGGGTGAGGGGGATGCCAGGGCCACCGCCTTGTACGCGGCCGCTTTTGGACAAAACACCGAGTTTTATACTTTTTATCGCAGTCTTGAAGCCTACAAGCAGAGTTTCAAGGACAAGAATGACGTGATGGTGATCGATCCGAGCTCGGCATTCTTCAAGTACCTGAAGAGCCCAAGCAGTACTGGTAAATAGTGTGCTCGATTACTGGTTGCTCGGCTTGGCGATGATGCTGGTAATTGAAGGTATCGTGCCGTTCCTGCTGCCCGATCTGTGGCGCGAGACCTTTCGCAAACTCGTGACGCTGTCGGATGGACAATTGCGTTTCATCGGCATCACCTCGATGTTGTCCGGAATAATATTGCTGTATTGGATCAAGTGATGCAAAACTGGCTGCTCCCTGAATATGTCGAAGACATGCTTCCAGACGAGGCGTGGCGTGTTGAGCAGATGCGCGCGCAATTTCTCGAGCTGCTGCGCAAATCCGGTTACCAGCTGGTCTCGCCGCCGCTGCTGGAATATGCAGAATCGTTGCTGATCGATGACAGCAGGGATGTCGACCTGCGCACATTCAAGCTGGTCGATCAATTGAGCGGACGCACGCTGGCGCTTCGCGCGGATATCACGCCGCAAGTGGCGCGTATCGATGCCCATCTGCTCAATCGTCAAGGCGTGACACGCCTGTGTTATGCCGGCAGCGTGTTGCATACCCAACCGGTCGGTTTGACGCGCACCCGCGAGCTGTTGCAGATCGGTGCCGAGCTGTATGGACATAGCGGTCTGGAAAGCGATCTGGAGATCCAGCAGCTGATGCTGCAATCGCTGATCTTGCTGGGCATCAAAGATGTGCACCTCGACCTCGGTCACGTTGGTGTGTTTCGCGCACTGGTCAGCCACGCCAAGCTGCACAAGGACCTTGAAGGTGAGTTGTTCATCGCGCTGCAAAGCAAGGACAGCGCAGCTTTGCAGGCTCTGGTCCAACCGCTGGATGCGAAATTGCGCAGCACCTTGCTGGCAATGCCGGCATTGTATGGCGATTGCGACGACGTGCTGGCGAGGGCGCGCAAGCTGTTGCCAAAGCATCCCGAGATAACGTCTGCGCTGGATGCGTTACAGACCGTTTCCGGCAAGTTGCGATCCCTGGTATCCAGCGTCGGCATAGACCTCGCCGATCTGCGCGGCTATCACTATCACAGCGGCATGGTGTTCGCCGCATATCATGCCGGCAGCCACGATGCGATCGCCCTGGGCGGCCGCTACGATGAGCTTGGCAAGAGTTTCGGTCGGGTGCGTGCCGCCACAGGATTCAGCATGGACTTGCGCCAGCTGTATCGTTTGCTTCCTTCGCAATCAGTCCGGTCAGGCATTTGCGCGCCTCATCTCAATGATGCCGCGTTGCAGGATCAGATCGCCAAACTGCGTGCGGCAGGCGAACCGGTGGTGGTGGACCTGCTCGGCAAAGCCGAGTTGCGCAGCGAATTGCAGTGCGACCGCGAACTTGTTCTACGCGATGGCAAGTGGCAGGTTGTAGCAATGTAAACAAATC
>JBARHM010000132.1:0-7999 GCA_049799235.1 Gallionella sp. | reverse complement strand
GGGCGACATCGGCGATGCGGCAGTGGTGGGCAAGCTGCTTGCGCAGCATCGACCGCGCGCCATCGTCAACTTCGCTGCGGAAAGCCATGTGGACAGATCGATACACGGCCCGGAGGATTTCATCCAGACCAACATCGTCGGCACTTTCCATTTGCTCGAGGAGGTGCGCGCCTACTGGCAAAACCTCCCCTCGCCCGCAGGGGGGATAACCAGCGACTTGGCGGCTTTGCCGCCTAGTCGAATGGCTAGTAGTTCTATCAGAGGGGCTGGGGGAGAGGGTGTCACCCAAGACAAATTCCGTTTCCTGCATGTTTCCACCGATGAAGTGTACGGCTCGCTGGCGAAGGATGATCCCGCCTTCAGCGAAACCCGCCGCTACGAGCCGAACAGCCCTTATTCCGCGAGCAAGGCCGCCAGCGATCATCTGGTGCGCGCCTATCATCACACCTACGGGTTGCCGGTTTTGACGACCAATTGTTCGAACAACTACGGCCCGTATCATTTTCCCGAGAAGCTGATACCGCTGATGATCGTCAATGCGCTCGCCGGCAAGGCGCTGCCGGTGTACGGTGATGGCCAGCAGATCCGCGACTGGCTGTACGTAAAGGATCATTGCAGCGCGATCCGCCGCGTGCTGGAAAAGGGCAAGCTGGGCGAGGTCTACAACGTCGGCGGCTGGAATGAAAAAGCCAACCTCGATATCGTGCATACCGTTTGTGCACTTCTCGATGAACTGCGGCCTAGAACCGATCGCAAGTCCTACCGCGAGCAGATCACGTTCGTGACCGACCGCCCGGGTCATGACCGCCGTTATGCGATCGATGCGCGCAAGATCGAGCGCGAACTGGGCTGGAAACCGGCCGAGACCTTCGAGACCGGCATCCGCAAGACGGTGCAGTGGTATCTGGACAATCAGGATTGGGTGGATCATGTGCAGTCCGGGGCCTATCGGCAGTGGGTCGAGAAGAACTACGCGGGACGCGCCTCATGAAGATCCTGTTGTTCGGTATGAGTGGCCAGGTCGGATGGGAACTGCAGCGCAGCCTTGCTCCATTGGGCGAACTGGTCGCCTTGGGTCGCAACAGCCAGGATTTGTGCGGCGATTTCACCGATCTGGAAGGTCTGGCAAAAACGGTGCGAGACGTCGCGCCGGATGTGATTGTCAATTCTGCCGCGTACACCGCAGTGGACAAGGCCGAAAGCGAACCGGAACTGGCGCGCACTATCAACGCGCTCGCGCCCGGTGTATTGGCTCGGGAAGCGGACAAGACCGGCGCGTGGCTGGTTCATTATTCGACCGATTATGTGTTTGACGGAAGCGGCGACAAACCGTGGCTGGAGACTGATGCGGCCGGGCCGCTGAGTGTGTATGGTTCGACCAAGCTGGAAGGCGAACAGTTGGTACAGCAGTCCGGATGCAAGCACCTGATCTTCCGCACCAGTTGGGTGTATGGCGCACGCGGAAGCAACTTTGCCAAGACCATGCTGCGGCTGGCGAGTGAGCGCGACAGCCTGAATGTCATCAGCGACCAGTTCGGTGCGCCGACCGGCGCAGATCTGCTGGCTGACGTCACCGCCCATGCGATCCGTTCGGCACGGGAGCGTACGGAATTATCCGGTTTGTATCATCTGGCCGCAGCAGGGGTGACGTCATGGCATGGTTACGCCAGTTTCGTCATCGACTTTGCCCGGCAGACGTGCATCCCGCTCAGGGTATCAGCGGATGCGATCAAGCCTGTGCCCACCACTGCTTACCCCACGACGGCCAGGCGCCCGCTCAATTCGCGCATGGATACCGCGAAGCTGCAGCAAAGTTTTGATCTGCGTCTGCCCAACTGGAAGATCGGCGTGGCGCGCATGCTGATTGAAGTGCTGGAAAAATCCTAGGATGGAAAGTTCGTAAAGATCAAGTTTTGATCAGGCCCCACAGGGCGGATTATTCCCATACTATTGCGCATTACATAATTCGCGACAACCATTCCGTTCGGGCTGATGCTTCGACGAGCTCAGCACAGGGTACATCCGTTCGTGGTGAGGTATCGAACCATAACGTATATATCGAAGCCTAAGGCTGACCAAGATTTCGCCCTTCGATACCTGATGCAACTACTAGCCATTCGACTAGGCTGCCAGAAAACACCAGCCTAGTCGCTGGTTATCAGGGTGAACGGTGTAATAAATTATGTAATGCTCAATAATTGTCTGAAATGCGCCGACAAGTGGCGCCCAGGTGCGGTGAGCAGACACTGTTCAATGGAAGGAACGCCTGATACGCTGTCTGCAATAGCTTGGATGTTTCTGCACTGAGTGAGACATGAATATAAAAGGGATCATGATCAAATCTGGCGTAATAATGCTGTCGCTGTTTGGGGCGAGTCTGCTTGCGGGCTGTAGTACGCTAAGCAATCGGGGAACTCGAGTCGCCGCAAGTTGCGACGACCGCGGCCCTATTACCTTTGCCGAATACAAGATGTTGAAGGGTGGTCAAACTCTGGAGGAAGCAAATGCCATTTTCGGGTGTATCGGGTTGCGGAGACAAGGTATTGTAGGCGAAGGACCCTTTACCATCGAATGGGCTGGAGGTGCTGGGGGATCGACCACCGTAACGGCCATTTTTATCAATGGTCGGGTAGATAACGAAGGCATAGAAAAGTATGGCTTCTAAAGCTGCCTTTCAATCAGACAGATCGGATGCGGCGTCAAGATAATGGGCCGATTCGTCGATCCAGTTTGCCGTTTCGACATTCACGACATCACCTTGAATCATTCAGGCCTGCGAACTGGATTCACCCCTCCACGCATTGCAAACCCATCCCCAACGCTTTCCACTGTTTCACTTCATCCTGCAACGCGGTTTCGGTCAGCGGATTTTGTGACAGCCAATCCGGGTCTATCGAGAGGTTGAATTTCCTGCCGCTGAAATTTCCTTGCAGGGCCGGCAAGCTGCAGTCACTGCGGTTTCGATAGAACAGCACGGCCAGACGCAGGCTCATCGCCAAAATATAATCTTCAGAAGTTTTCAGTTGTCCCTGCAGTTTGCTCAGGTTGCCGCGCTGTGCCAGCGTCAGCAGGCTCAGGCGCGCCTGCTCGCTTTTTGAGAAGCCCGGCATGTCGGCGTTGGCCGCGATGTAAGCGGTGTGTTTGTGATAGCCGCTGTGCGCTACGCTGACGCCGATCTCGTGCAGGCTGGCTGACCAGCCGAGCATGCGTGAATCGGACTCGCTGATATCGTCGCCGAGAAATTGCCGCGCAAATACCTGAGCCAGTTTAGACACCCTTGCGGCCTGGTTGGTATCGACATGATAACGCTGCATGAATTGTTTCACTGTCACGTCGCGCATGTCGTTGTCGTGATATCGTCCCCACAGATCGTACAGCACGCCTTCGCGCAATGCGCCCAGCGCGGGCCTCATGCTGGATATGCCCAGCGCGGAAAATGCGGCATACATGATGGCGAAGCCGCCTGCCAGTATCGGTACGCGATCCGGGCGCAATCCCATCAGTTCGAGTTTCTGCGAGTCGCCCACCTTGAGCAGATATGCACGCAGCATATCGAGACCCTCGCGCGTGATGCCGTTCGCGCTGTAGCCGTTCAGCTCCAGGATGTCGGCGATGGTTCTTGCCGTCCCTGATGAACCGATGGCCTGCTGCCACTGTCCCTTGAAATCCGCGACGATGGTTTGCAATTCGATGCGCGCCGCGAGTTCGGCCTGTTTCAGATTCTGCTTGGTAATCTTTCCATCCGGAAAGTAACGGCTGCTGAAGCTGACACATCCCATGTACAGGCTTTCCAGCTTGAGCGGGGTGAGTCCGTTGCCGATGATGAATTCGGTGGAACCGCCGCCGATATCCATTACCAGCAGGTTGTCCTTCGATTGCGGCAGGCCATGCGCCACACCGATATAGATCAGCCGCGCTTCCTCATTCCCGGCGATGACTTCTATCGGGAATCCGAGGATGTGTTCGGCTTGAGGAATGAAGTCGGCTGCATTCTTCGCGACGCGCAGCGCATTGGTGCCGACTGCGCGTACTGCTTCCTGCGGCAGGTCGCGCAGACGTTCGGCAAACAGCCGCAGGGCAGCCAGTGCGCGCTGCTGCGCCTTGGCATCGAGAAATCTGTTTTCGGTGAGTCCTTCGGCCAAACGAACCGGTTCACGCAGTCCGTCCAGCATGTAGAGCTGGTCGCCCTCGACCCGCGCGATCTGAAGCCGAAAACTGTTCGAGCCGAGGTCAACGGCGGCGAGTGTCGGCTGCTGCACTAGTGACTGATTTCCTGATCTATCTCATCCACGGTGATGTGGCGTACGTCGCGCCCCTTGACCATGTAGATGACATACTCGGACATGTTTTTCGCATGATCGCCGATGCGCTCGATCGCCTTCGCCACGAACAGGATCTCCAGGGAAGTCGAAATGGTGCGGGGATCTTCCATCATGAAGGTGATCAGATAACGCATGATGGCGCGAAACTCATCGTCCACCTGGTCATCCTGCCGCACCACTTGCGCTGCCAGCACCACATCCAGACGCGCAAAGGCATCCAGGGATTTTCGCAGCATATCCACCGCGATCTCTGCGGCATGCTTGATCTCCTGGTAACGGGGCAGCACGAAACCCTGCTTTTGCGACAACAGCTTGGCCATGCGCGAGATCTTTTCCGCCTCGTCGCCGATGCGCTCGAGATCGGTGATGGTCTTGATCACCGCCATCACCAGTCGCAGGTCTCCTGCGGCCGGCTGGCGCCGTGCGATCACCTGGCTGCATGCCTCGTCTATCTTCACTTCCATCGCGTTGACGCGATGGTCGTCATCGATAACCCGGTTCATCAACGCCACATTGCAGCTGACCAGCGAATCTACGGCGCTTTTGATCTGGCTCTCCACCAGACCGCCCATTTGCAACACGCTGGCCCGGATGGCTTCGAGATCGGCATCGAACTGCCGGGAGATATGATCACTGCTGGGCATATTTCATTCCTTAAAGAAATTAACTGGATAGTTTAAGCGGCAAATGTGAAGGAATAATTACGACTCTCATGCGGTCATCGTCTTCACGCCCTCAGTGGTGCCGAGCAGCAGCACATCGGCTGCGCGTAGCGCGAACAATCCGTTGGTGACCACGCCGGCGATGTGGTCCAGCCTGGATTCCAGTTCCACCGGATTCATGATGTTCATCCCGTGCACGTCGAGGATGATATTGCCGTTGTCGGTCGTGAAGCCTTCGCGCAATTTGGGTTGACCGCCAAGCGCGACCAATTGTCGTGCCACCGAACTGCGCGCCATCGGGATCACCTCGATCGGCAACGGGAACTTGCCCAGCACATCCACCAGCTTGCTCGCATCGCATACGCAGATGAATTTCCTGCTCGCCGCAGCCACGATCTTTTCGCGTGTCAGCGCGCCGCCGCCGCCTTTGATCATGTGCATATGTCGCGTGATCTCGTCCGCTCCGTCGACATACACCGGCAGGTCGCCCGCATCGTTCAGCGACAACACCTCGATACCATGCCCTTTCAGGCGTTTTGCCGACGCCTCTGAGCTGGCGACCGCGCCGCGTATCTTGTGCTTGATCTTTGCCAGTTCGTCGATGAAGAAATTGGCAGTGGAACCTGTACCCACGCCGACGATGCAATCAACCGGTACATAGCCGATCGCGGCTTTGGCTACGGCGCGTTTCAGGTCATCCTGATTCATCATGATTCAATCCTTATTTCAATATTATTGATTCGTACCCGTAATTATTGCAGGATTTGAAATGTTTGGGGAATTTTGCTCGTGCAGCAAGGCCGCTCGGCAGGAATAAAAAGGGCGGGTTCCCCCGCCCTTCATTATAATCCCTGATGTGCGAATTGGAACTTACCACTGATAGGAAATGCCGATCGACACCACCGGCCACAACTTGAATTTGCTCACCTGGTCTTCCAGCTTGGCTTGTTCCGCTGCAATGGCGCTTGCAGGAGGACAGCCCGTAGTACAGGTGGTCACCAGATCGACATTGGGAGCGCCCTGGAAAAGAACGCCGATATCGGTTACCAGTCCCCAGCCCTTGTCCTTTGCTACCGGATTCCCCCAGCCTATCCCGAGGTATGGCGCAATGGCGTTGAATGTCAAAGTGCCTTGCATCGAAGTAACGCCCAGGTAAGGAACGCCGTCAATGACGATGCCGTTAGTGCCAGGTATTGCGTTCAGCGTCGCCTTGTTGTTGTTGTAGAACAAACCGCCGGTTGCGCGGAAACTGCCTTGGTACGGATACCAGTCGGCCAATGCGTTGACGGTTTGCAGCAGCACATTGGAGTCATAACCAGTTATATTTGAGTTGGCGCTGTAGTAAGTGCCGGAATTGAATCCGAAACGAGCGCTCATGCTGTCGGAGATGCTCAGGTTCAAATCAGCACCCAGACCCAGCGTGCTGGCCTTGGCGGTCAAGGCCGCCCCGGATCTGCCTTCGGTTTCTCTTTGAGCGGCTGGTTCCGCGACGCTGACCTCAGCGGGCGGTTCCACGGCCTGTGTCGAAACCTCGACCGGGGGCTCGGGTAGCGGAACCGGAACCGGAACAGGTGCAGCTATAGCTACAGGCACTGGTGCAAGTGCAGGAATAGCGGATGGGTTCAGGGGTATCGAAATCAGATCGCTGAAGGCACCGGCGGGTATTGCCGAAGCGGAGATAACTGAAACCAGGGCGCCTGAAGATGCCACGACTGCGGACTGCCCTGCACCGAGAACGGTTACACCGGCAGCATTCGTCATGGAGACTTTTCCTGACTGCACCTGGCTGTACAAGGAGTTATCCACCATGGCCACCATGAACTCGGTCCCGCGTATGCCGAGGGTCGCGTTCGGGGTCAATAGCCTGAATGCCTGTTTTCTCTGTTGACCGATCAACCCGGTGACGAAACGCATACCGCCCTTCAGCATCGAGAAAATGATGCTGCTGTTCTCGGCTTTCCTGGCATCGTAACGGTATTCGCGAACCCGGAAAGTGGAGTTGGACTGCATCGCGACGATCTGGCCGTCTTCGAATTTCAGCAGCGCCGCGCTATTATCGACAGTGGTGATCACTGTGTCTGAAACGATGATTTCGTTGTTGCTCACGCGATGAGCGGGATTTTTGCCCTGTGCGGCATAAACGCTGCCCTTCACCACATAGACATGGCTCCCCGCCTCCTGATCAGAAGTCATGGCCGTTGTTCCGGCTTTCATCGCGTCAGTGTCCTGCGATGCCGATGAAATCGCGGGAAGCAAGGCGCAAGCCACGATGACCGCGGCTTTGGCGACTGATCGATTCAGTTCATCTGTTCTCATCATGCTGCCATCTCGCTTTCAGAATTGTCCGTTAACGGCCATGATTATTGCAGGAATTGAAATGTTTGTGGAGTATTGCTCGCCGAAAGTGACAGCGGGTCGAAATGAACGTGCAAAATATCTATTTGTCGATTCATGGTATCGCAAAATCGAAGCTGCCGGCTAGCCCGGTCCATCCTGCAAAAGTATAATGACTCCGGATACTCATCAGGCACATATCAAACGCAATCACCACTCTCGCCGATAATTCACGGAGAATGATCATGCTTCACACAAACAGGATAAATGCCGTGGTTTTCTTGATCGTATTCGCGGGTTTGGCGGGCAGCTTCCCGACAACAGCAATTGCGGCCGAGGACCTGAAGCCGTATCCGGAAGCGGAGGCCGGTTACCGGCGGGTCGTCATTCGCCTGCCCGTGGTCGATGCGCCCGACGATCGAAAGGTGGAATTGATCTTTGGCAAGATGATGGAAGTCGATTGCAACCGGCATTTCCTCTCCGGGCAGCTTGCGCGCAAGGTGGCGCAGGGATGGGGTTATGACTATTTTGTTATGAGCAACGTCAGCGGCCCGGCGTCGACCATGATGGCCTGCCCGCCCGATGAACCGAAGAAGAACACTTTTGTCCGTGTCAATCTTGGCCGGGATGATGCGCAAAATGGCTGGCAGCGCTACAACCCGAAATTGCCGATCGTAGTCT
>JBARHM010000131.1:0-2014 GCA_049799235.1 Gallionella sp. | reverse complement strand
AAACTGGACCGACTCCATCACATCATCGATCTCCTTCAGTTTCAGCTGGCTTGAGGATGTGATATTCACCAGAACACCTCGCGCACCGGTCATATCCACGTCCTCGAGCAACGGGCTGGCAATCGCCCGCTCGGCCGCGATATGGGCACGATCCGGACCTGATGCGACTGCCGACCCCATCATTGCCATGCCGTTCTCGGACATGACAGTGCGCACGTCGGCAAAGTCCACATTGATCAAACCGGGCACATTGATAACCTCGGCAATACCCGCCACTGCGCCCTGCAATACTCCATTGGCCGCCTTGAAGGCTTCCGGCACTGTGACATCCTTGCCCAGCACTTCCATCAATTTTGAATTCGGCACGATGATCAACGAATCCACATACTCGTGCAGCGTCTGAATACCGGCCTTGGCATAACGCATCCTGTTCCCCTCATACGCAAAAGGTTTGGTGACCACCGCCACGGTAAGGATATCCAGTTCCCTTGCGATTTGGGCGACGATAGGCGCGGCACCTGTCCCTGTACCGCCGCCCATCCCTGCAGTGATGAACACCATATGCGCACCGCTGATTATCTCCTTGATCCGATCGCGATCCTCCTCCGCTGCCGCCTGTCCGACCGACGGCTTGGCTCCCGCTCCCAAGCCCTTGGTAATGGATGCCCCTATCTGCAGCTGGGTGCGTGCTTTGCTGCGTTTGAGCGCCTGCGCATCGGTATTGATGACTATGAATTCGACCCCTTGCACACCCTGGTCAATCATGTGATCCACGGCATTACCTCCGCAACCGCCTATGCCAATCACCTTGATTACCGCATCCTGAGTTTGTGTTTCCATTATTTCAAACATCGCCGTCTCCTTTTCGTAATTTCAAAATCAACCCTTGATTCAACTTATAAGAATTCAGAAATTCCCCTGAAACCAGGCTTTCATTCTTGCCAGCACATCTACAAACGAGTTCGATTGCATTCGTGTCTCTTCCAGGCGGTGGTGGCGCTCCAGGCCATACAACAGCAAGCCCACACCTGTAGCCATGCGCGGTGTTTTCACCACATCTGACAATCCTCCGACATATTTCGGCACACCCAGACGAACGGGCAGATGGAATATCTCCTCGCCCAGCTCGACCATGCCCTGCATGGCGCTGCTGCCGCCGGTGATCACGATTCCTGACGACAGCAAATCCTCGAATCCGCTGCGGCGCAGTTCCTGCTGCACAAGCGAATACAATTCCTCGACGCGCGGCTCGATCACTTCGGCCAGGGTCTGGCGCGACAACATGCGCGGCCCCCGTTCGCCCACGCCGGGAACCTCGATCGCACCAGCATCAGCCAGTTGGCGAAGTGCGCAGCCGTGCTTGATTTTGATATCCTCTGCATCCTGGGTCGGGGTACGCAATGCCATTGCGATGTCATTGGTGATCTGGTCGCCTGCGATCGGTATCACAGCGGTATGTCGTATCGCGCCACCGGTGAACACCGCGATGTCGGTGGTGCCGCCGCCGATGTCCACCAGGCACACGCCCAGTTCCTTTTCGTCTTCCTCAAGCACCGCTTTGCTCGAAGCCAGTGGCTGGAGGATCAGTTCGTTGACTTCCAACCCGCAACGATGGATGCATTTCATGATGTTCTGCACTGCCGATACCGCACCGCTGACGATGTGCACTTCGACGTCCAGGCGCATCCCGCTCATTCCCAACGGTTTCTTGATTCCATCCTGGCCGTCTATGCTGAACTCCTGCTCGAGGATGTGCAGGATCTGCTGGTCGCCGGGCAGACTTATCGAACTGGCTGTTTCGACCACACGTTCGATATCGGCATGCACGACTTCCTTTTCCTTGATCTTCACCATGCCGCGCGAATTGATGCTGCGTATATGGCTGCCTGCGATGCCGGTATAAACCTCGGTAATCTTGCAATCCGCCATCAGCTCGGCTTCTTCCAGCGCGCGCTGGATCGCGCTTACTGTCGCTTCGATATTAACCACCATGCCCTTCTTCATACCTGATGAC
>JBARHM010000130.1:0-3914 GCA_049799235.1 Gallionella sp. | reverse complement strand
GCGATCTGCATCACCTGCTCCTGGTAGACCATGATGCCGTAGGTCTCCCGCAGCACCGGTTTGACGGCAGGATGGGGATATTCGAATTTCTCGCCGTGCTTGCGCCGCACGAAATCCGGGATCAGGTCCATCGGGCCGGGACGATAGAGCGCAACCAATGCGATGATGTCTTCAAAGCAGTCTGGTTTGGCGCGCCCCAGCATGTCTTTCATGCCGCGCGATTCAAGCTGGAACACCGCGGTGGTGTTGGCATTCTGCAGCAATTCATAGGTGGCACTGTCATCCAGGGGCAGGGTGTCGAGCGCAAACGGCGCGCTTCCGCCGCTCAAACGCGCGACATGGCGCATCGCCCAGTCGAGGATGGTCAGCGAGCGCAGACCGAGGAAGTCGAACTTGACCAGGCCGATGTCTTCCACATCGTCCTTGTCGAACTGGCTGACCACGCTGGTGCTGTTGTCTGCACAATACAGCGGGCAGAAATCGGTGAGTTGTCCCGGCGCGATCAGCACGCCGCCGGCGTGCATGCCGACGTTGCGGGTCAGGTCTTCGAGGCGCTCGGCCAGTTCCAGCAATTCCGGCACGCCTTCCTCGCTCTCTGCGATCGCCGAGATCTCCGGCTCCATCTCGCGCGCTTTCTTCAGCGACACCGGCTTCACGCCTTCCACAGGGATCGCTTTGGACAGCCGGTCGCACAGACCGTAGGGGAAATCCATCACCCGACCGACATCGCGGATCACCGCCTTGGAAGCCATCGTGCCGAAGGTGGCGATCTGGGACACGCTCGCCGTGCCGTATTTCTGCTTCACATATTCGATGACTCGCTCGCGCCCGTCCTGGCAGAAATCCACGTCAAAGTCAGGCATGGATACACGCCCGGGATTCAGGAAACGTTCGAACAGCAACTCGTAGCACAACGGATCCAGATCGGTGATGCCGAGACTGTAGGCCACCAGTGAACCGGCACCGGAGCCGCGTCCCGGACCGACCGGAACGCCGTTCTCCTTTGCCCAGCGGATGAAATCCGCAACGATCAGAAAGTACCCAGGGAAACCCATCTTGATGATGGTCTCGGTCTCGAACTCAAGGCGCTGCTGGTATACCGGCAGCCTGGTGGCACGCTTGTCCTCATCGGGATAGAGCGTTTTCATGCGCCGCTGCAATCCAGCCACTGCCTGATCGCGCAGATAATCGTCCAGCCCCTGCCCTTGCGGCGTCGGGAAATCCGGCAGGCGCGGCTTGCCCAGCGTAAGTTTGAGATTGCAGCGCCGCGCGATCTCGACACTGTTTTGCAACGCCTCGGGCAGATCGGCGAACAGCTCCGCCATTTCGGACTGGGTCTTGAAATACTGCTGCGCGGTGTAAGCACGCACGCGGCGTTTGTCGTTGAGCACATAGCCTTCGGCTATGCACACCCGCGCCTCGTGCGCCTTGAAATCCTCCGCTGTCAGGAACTGCACCGGATGGGTGGCAACCACCGGCAGCCCAATCCCTGCGGCAAGCTGGATAGCGGCATTGATGTAATTCTCTTCGTCTGCGGACCCGGCGCGCTGCACTTCCAGGTAATAGCGGTTATTGAACAACCCCGCCCATTCCTGCGCGTATTGTTTGGCTTGTGCGGCATTGCCGGCCAGCAGCGCATTGCCGACATCGCCTAGATGCGCGCCGGACAAGGCGATCAAGCCGTCCGTGCCGTGATGGAACCACTCGCGGCGCAATTCGGCGCGGCCGCGATGCTGATTCTCCAGATAGGCGCGCGTCAGCAAACGGCACAGCAGCAGATAACCCGTTTCAGACTGGCACAGCAATAACAGGCGGTATGGGCGGTCGCGATCCGCATCATTGGTGATATACACATCGCAACCGGTGATGGGCTTGATGCCCGCACCGCGCGCCGCCTTGTAGAATTTGATCAGTCCGAAAAAGTTATTCAGGTCGGTCAACGCCAGCGCAGGCATCGCATCGCTTCTTGCCGCAGCTACCGCCTCATCCACGCGCACCATGCCATCCGAAATGGAATATTCGCTGTGAAGTCTGAGATGGACGAAAGAAGGTTGCGGCATGATGGAAAACTCAAATTTCGAGTGGCGATTTTAGCACTGCCGGAAGCGCAATATTTTCTTATCAGCGCTGCTAGAATGACAGCCTTAAAATCAATGCCTTCCTTCATGCATCCCCCGCTCACCCCGCAACGCGAACGCTATTTGCTGCTGACGCTTTCCGGCATCCAGTTCAGCCATATTCTGGATTTCATGATCATGATGCCGCTCGGGCCTATCCTGATAGACGCGTTCGGTATCGGCACGCACGAGTTCGGTCTGCTGGTCGCGTCCTACAGTTTCAGTGCCGCACTGTCCGGCCTGTTTGCCGCAACGTTCATAGATCGTTTCGAACGCAAGCGCCTGCTGCTGGGCATGTTCACGCTGTTCGGACTGGCGACGCTGGCGTGCGGGCTGGCGCCGGGTTACGCCACGCTGCTGATCGCGCGCGGCCTGGCGGGGGCGTTCGGCGGGGTGATGGGCGCGATGGTGCAAACCATCGTCGGCGACGTGATCCCTTTCGCACGGCGCGCAAAGGCCAGCGGCATCGTGTCGACGGCATTTTCGATCTCCACCATCGCCGGCGTGCCGCTGTCGCTGTGGCTGGCCAATCATTTCCAGTGGCGCGCACCGTTCATCCTGATCGCAGTGTTGACCGCGCTGTTCATCATGGTCGGGTGGCGCATCCTGCCGGAACTGCGCCAGCATATCAGCGCGCATAAGCGCGCCCACCCCTTCGTGGAAATGTTCGCGGTGCTGCGCGATCTGAACCATCTGCGCGCGCTGCTGTTTACCGGGCTGCTGCTGTTCTCCGGCTTCACGGTGATCCCCTACATCACCATCTACGCGGTAGGCAACGTCGGCATTTCCATGCACGACATTCCGTTCATCTACCTGGCAGGCGGCGCGGCAACGCTGGTCAGCGCCCGGTTCATCGGCCATTGGGCCGACCTGAGCGGTAAAGTCAAAATCTATCGATTGGTCGCCTTCGCTGCACTGCTGCCTCTGTTCGTTGTCACACACATCGGCGCAGTACCGCTGTGGGTTTGGCTGATTTGCACCACGACATTCTTCGTGCTGGTGTCGGGACGCATGATTCCGGCGATGGCCATCGTCTCTTCGGCGGCTCAATCCAGACTGCGCGGCACGTTCATGTCGCTCAACGCCTCGATGCAGCAATTAGCCAGCGGCCTGGCTTCAACGCTGGCAGGATTCATCATCACGCAAGACAGCGCGGGACAGATCATCGGGTATGAAAAGGTCGGGTACGTGGCGATTGCAGCAAACCTTCTGGCGGTGGCATTCGTTGCACGCATCGTGATGCACGACCAGCATCCCGTGGTGACGGATGTCGTGCCGAAGTAATAGACTACCAGTTTGTGATTGGAGCGGGTGAACGGGATCGAACCGTCGTATGCAGCTTGGGAAGCTGCCGTTCTACCATTGAACTACACCCGCGTGATAGCATCTCATCTTACCGTAACTGAGTGATTTTTTGAAAGTGATTACCGTCATCATCAATGGCACAACCCGCCAGCTTCCCGACACAAATAATGTTGCCGCGCTCATAGAAGAGATGGGGCTTACCGGCAAGCGCATCGCGCTGGAACGCAACGGCGACATAGTGCCGCGCAGCCGGTTCGCCACTCAGCAACTTGCTGATGGCGATAAGCTGGAAGTGGTCGTCGCGGTGGGTGGCGGGTAACCAGCGACTTGGCTGGCGTTAACCAATGACTTGGTTGGCGTCGTTTGCCAACGTAGTCAGATGGCTAGGCAAAGTTTTTTGCCAGCTTAGTCGAATGGCTATGCAAAGCTAACAACTCGTCTTTCCAGCAGCCCTCTCCCTAACCCTCTCCCGCAGGCGTGAGAGGGGATAAT
>JBARHM010000129.1:0-5617 GCA_049799235.1 Gallionella sp. | reverse complement strand
TCCAGGCCGATCCCCGCATTGGGATGATCCTTGAAGAAATGGTTGACCCGGATACCATAGTAGAAGGGCATCTCGAATGATCTTGATTCCCAGCTTACGTTGCGAAAGGTGGCATCGGAACCGGTGCCTGGTTGTCGAACATGTATATTGCTATTGCGGGTTAGCGAGATGCCCAGGTAGAACATGACTGTCGTTTCGGCAAACGCCGTTCCCGCGATGCAGGCCAACGCGCCAACGATCAGGCGCGAGCATCCCGGCGAATGGAGAAAACCCCGGGCAAGATCAAAAAAGTTGCGCATCGTTCCTCTCACCTGTTTCGCGACATTTTCCACGCTGTTTAAAAGTGTACACCGAAACAATCTGGTCGATTATTAGTGACAACGTATCCCAAAGGGGTCACCCGTTAGCTGCCGCTGCGAGCCTCACCTGGCGGCCGGTACCCGCGGAAAATGCACTGCTTGCATTGGAAGTTAAGCCCAGACGATAATGAATCTGACAAGCGCGCCAGATTATTCCCCAAAAGATAATGCAAAGCTGGGCCTTTAATCCCCGAAGGCAAAATTGGCCAAGCAACAGCGATGCACTTCAATTCCGAATATCGTTATCAAGAACCCCTGTTGGAAATGCAAGAGTCGTATGCGATGATTTCGTGCGATGATAAAAATACATCTACCTATACTGGCGGTACTTATGGCGAGCTTTGCAGGATATGCGGAAGGCGGTACGGGGTCGGCGGTACCAGGCGTGAGCCTGCCGACACCGCCCACGGCAGGTGCGATGAGCCTGGAAGAAGCGCTGGCGCATCGCCGCTCGGTGCGCGAATTTTCATCGGGGGAGCTGACGTTAGACGAGATCTCGCGTTTGGTATGGGCGGCCCAGGGCGTCACCCCGCCGCACGGGCGCACGGCGCCTTCTGCGGGCGCCACCTATCCGCTGGAAGTCTATCTGGTGGTAGGCGATGTCAAGGATTTATCCGCAGGCGTGTATCACTACCTTCCAGGCTCGCACCGTCTTGAGACGGTTTCCGCTGGAGATATACGCCGGCCGCTGGCCGATGCCGCCGTCGATCAGACCTGGATAAGCCGGGCGGCGACGGTGGCGGTGATCGCCGCCGTGTACGAACGGACTGCCGCCCGCTACGGCAGGCGCGCTGAACGCTATGTGCACATGGAAGCCGGCCATGCTGCCGAGAACCTGCTGCTGCAGGCAACCGCCCTGAGGCTGGGGGCGACGCCGGTGGGCGCTTTCAACGATGAGCAGGTTGCGCGTTTGTTGCGCCTGCCGGCCGGCGAGACGCCTTTGTACTTGATCCCGGTGGGCAAAATATCCCGGTGATGATGCGCTGATATGGCGCGCCGTGCGGCCTATAGTCTGGACCAGCGCGTCTTCGACCGGTTTAGATGTTCATCCCTTCGCCTCCCACACCAGGATGCGGTTGTTGGACGGCATCTCGATATCGCGCAGCAGCTCCAAACCATGTGATGCGGCAAGCCGCTTCACTGCCTCGAAATCGCGCACGCCGCTGTTCGGGTCGCGCGACTTGAGCCAGGCATCGAAACGGGCATTGCTTTCGGAAGTGAATTTTCCGCCGTAGTTGTATGGCCCATAGAGACACACATATCCGCCCGGCGCGATGACGCGGGCGATATGCGCGAACATACGCTCTGCTTCCGGCCACGAGATGATGTGCACGGTGTTGGCGTTGAAGATCGCGTCGACCGATGTCACCGGCCAGCGCGCGTCGTTCACGTCCAGCGCCAATGGCGGCAACACGTTGGGCAACTGTGCTTCGTCCAGCCAAGCCTGGATGCCGGGCAGGTGCTGCGGCAATTCGGATGGTTGCCAGATCAGATGGGGCAACTCGCGGCCAAAGTACACGGCGTGCTGGCCGGTGCCGCTGGCGATCTCCAGCACACGCTTGCGGTCGGCGAAGATATTTTTGAGTACGGCGAGGATCGGCTCTTTGTTTATTTCGCTGGATTCGGCGTAGGGTTTCATGAAGGGAATTAGGACTGGGAACTGTCCTGGGCCGGCTTTCTCATTTTAAGCATCATCAACACCACATAGCAGCTCAACGCCGCCAGAAGATGTTTCAGCGTATGGCCGCTGAAATAATTTTGCGTGTATACGAATACTTCCCGGTCATAGGCTTCCATAAGTTTGGACAGCATATAGCACGCCAGTGCCACCGGCAGCAGCCATTGGTGGGAGTACCTCGGTCGGAACAGCACCATCAAGATCGGCACGATCAGCAACGGCATGAACTGGACCCAGACATAGAAGCGCAAGTCATCGTACCAATGCCAATAGATCACGCTGGAAAAACCCGTCAGGATCGCGGGCACCAACAGTAGCCTGCCCAGCCGCACATCCACATACTCGGCCAGCAGCGCCGCCAGCAATCCCATGAAGGCTATGGTCATCGGCAGCCTGTCCCAGACCAGCGTGTCGTTGTTCGGGTTCAGGTGATACCAGGCAGACCCAGCACTGATGATCGCCACACCCGCGAAAAAAGTGATCCAGGCCGGCCGGTAACCCATCAACAGACTGCTGCGGCAAAAGCGCAGACCCGCTATACCGACGAGCAGGAACGGGATATTTGAGATGACATCGAAAAAATTTGGAATGCCCATCAACGCGCCTTGGTCGGCAAAGTCATGGTAGTCCGGATCCTGCTTGATGGGCTGCATCGATAGCATGAACGCCAGCGCGCCGAACACTGTCAGCAACAACAGGGCATGCCGCCAATTTATTCCGAAGGAATGGTGAGGGGATGGTTTCATGGAGGTGAAGGGGCAAGGACTGATGATGAAGGTGCAAAGATGCGATTACAGGTTTAACGTTTTCATGAATTGATCGGCGGTGATGATGGGACAAACAAACCGGCCAGCAAGACTCAGTAGATCCCGGTCACCGGTAACCAGGTATGCCGCTTTGCCCGCGACGGCGAGTTGCAGAAAAGGCAAGTCGAACGGGTCGCGGCAGTCGGGTGTTCTGGGTGGTTTGGCGGGCATGCGCACGGTGGTGCAATAGGGCAGATAGTCGGCAAGCAGTTCCTGCTGCTCTGCGGAAGTAAGTTTGAATTTCGGGTATGCGAGCACGCGTATAAGTTCTGCGGCGGTGGCGTTGGAGACCAGAGGATGACAGTGCTTGCCTTGCCATGCATGGCGCAGCGGCGATAGCCGGCCCTGTGCAAATACCAGCGCAGACAACACCAGATTGGTGTCGATCACCACGCGGGGTATCGACTTGGACCGTGTCATTACTTCGCAGGCTTTTTAGATCCAGTGCCGGATTTTTTAGTCGCAGGTGGTTTTCGCGCCCAGGCGACCGCATCTGCAACGTCCTGCTCGCTCAAGTCCAGTTCGGCCAGCTTGGCGCGCACGGCGTCACCACGCTGGATGCGCACCGGGGTGAGCACGATCTGGCCGTTGCGGGCTTCCACATCGTAGTATTCCGCAGTGCCAACGGCGGCGGTCACGCTCTTGGGCAGGGTGAGCTGATTTTTAGAGGTCATTTTAGCGAGCATGATGATACTCCAATTCAGAAAGTAAGGATTGCTTACTTTATGCCATTTGCCGCAAAAAATCAAGTATCAATTGCGGCTAATCGACTACAACCCAAGCAGCGCAGCAATCTTGGCGCGCACTTCGCCCAGCTCTTCGGTTGATGCCTTACCTTTGGGCGTTGCTTTGCGGGCGCACCAATCGAGATTTTTGACCTGGTCGGACAGCACTGCGCCGCTGGCGCCTTTAGCATTGATGATGACTTCGAACGGGTAACCTTTTATTTGGGTGGTCATCGGGCAGCACACCATGGTGCCAGTCTTGCTGTTATAGGCGGCTGGACTGAGTACCAGCGCGGGACGGTGTCCGGCTTGTTCGTGCCCGGCCTGCGGCGAGAATTCCAGCCAAACAATATCGCCCGCATCCGGCACAAACCGGCGAGCCATTACCAGACTTCCTTGCCCACCGGCGCGCCTGTGTCGACCGGTTTATGCAGGTTCTTGCCGGTAATGCCGCCAAGCAGCTCGTCCAGTTTATATACCTTGCGGCGCACCGGTTCGATGACGATGCGGCCCTGTTCCTCGCGCACTTCGACAGCCTGATCCAAATCGACATGCGCCGCTACCATGACAGACGAAGGAATGCGCACTGCGGCGCTGTTGCCCCATTTCTTTACGATGACTTCCATGATGTGTAACTCCAGTGATCTGACAGCCCATATTTTAGGCGCATTAATGGCATGTGTCAACATTGTTTATACAGAGCGGCATACCATATGGTACCGGGGTCAAATTGTTTATTGATCTTTACGTAATTCATGACGGATACATTTGCAGCCACCGTCATTCCGGCGAAGGGCGGAATCCAGCTTGTTATAGAACTCCGCGCAGCGGACAAAGCCATATTGGTGGTGTTGTCCCACTGCGTGGGGCTTGTCAATTGTCTGGATTCCGGCCTTCGCCGGAATGACGAGGCGGGTAGGTTTCGCATACTGTCTTCAATTATGTAAAGCTCAATAAGTAACTAAGGGTGTCCCTTTGATTCGATCATTTCCAACGACCCCGGCTCCTGTTGCGGAGGACCAGATACGCGCCGATCATGCCGCCGAGATGCGCAAAATGCGCCACGCCCGCTTGCGTCCCGGTCACGCCGAGGTACAGTTCGATGGCTGCGTAGACGAACACGAAGGTGCGTGCCCGCATGGCCACCGGCGGGAGGATCAGCATGATGACCCGGTTCGGAAAAAACATCCCATACGCGAGCAATAACCCGAACACGCCGCCGGACGCGCCCACGGTGGGATAGGTGCCGCCGGCGAATGCGGTGACCAGCACCTGCATGAGTCCGGCCGCCAGGACGCTGGCGAAATAAAGCTGATAGAACACCCTGCGTCCCAGCAGGGCTTCCAGTTCCCGGCCGAACATCCACAGTCCGTACATGTTGAAGGCAAGGTGCATCATGTTGCCGTGCAGGAATGCATAGCTCACCAGTTGCCAGGGCATGAACGGGCCGGTCAACGGCCACAGCGCGAGACTGTTGATCATATCTTCGCCGGCGACGGTTTGCAGCATGAAGCTGGCGATGGTGACGATCAGCAGACTTTGAACGGCGGAGGTCATCGTGGGTTAACCTTTCTTTATTGCCATGGGCTGTATCTCCAAGAAATCTTTGCCAAGTGCGGTGTGGCCGGCCGCATCAGATCGCATCCAGGCAGATGCGCTGGCTGGTTACAAGTTTAACGCCTTTATGAATCGACGGCGCTGATGATGGGGCAGCATTGCCAGTTATTGATCCGGCACGGTGAAGTATTAACCCAAGTTATCCATTAACCGCAAACCCCTGATACAACTATTAGCCATTCGACTAGGCCATCAAAAGACGATAGCCAAGTCGCTGGTTATCCCAGCCTCCCCAACCCACCCCAGCCCTCCCTTATCAGGGAGGGAGCAAGGGAGGAGCGGCTTTGGCTCTCCCCCTGACAAGGGGGAGCTGGAGGGGGTTTAAAGCTAATTCCGCCTAATAGTCTTCAAACATAATCTGGCCGGATCTATAGTTGCCCGCACTGATTGCCAATAACCTAGTGTGGTCATGTCCGGGCCTTGTGATGAGTT
>JBARHM010000128.1:0-2806 GCA_049799235.1 Gallionella sp. | reverse complement strand
GGCCTGCGCCGACTGACACGCGAAACCTGCGATGAACTGGTGCGCATCCCGATGTTGGGCAGTGTCGAAAGCCTGAACGTCTCGGTCAGCGCCGGCATCTGCCTGTTCGAGGCCAGGCGGCAGAGGAAGGTCAGTATCTAAATCCCGGTACCCGCACCGGCGTCCTCTTCGGGCGTAGAATATCCGTGCACTTGATATTCCGTGTTTTGTACCAACCTGTCAGTAGCTTGATAACATCAGGAGGGCACCATGATATTCAGTGATCGCAATGATGCAGCGCACCGGCTGGTGAAGGAGCTTGAGCAATATCGCGGCCAGAACCCGCTGGTGCTGGCGATACCGCGCGGTGCGGTGCCGATGGCCAGGATTATCGCCGATGAACTGGGCGGGGAAGTGGACGTGGTGCTGGTGCGCAAGCTGCGCGCGCCGGGCAATCCGGAATTCGCGATCGGCTCGGTCGACGAGAGCGGCTGGACCTATCTTGGCGACTATGCCGGACGGGTAGGGGGCAGTTCGCAATACATCGAATCCGAAAAGGAAGCCCAACTCAAGGTGATGCGCGAGCGGCGCGCCAGCTATACCCCGATACGCCCGCCGCACGATCCGGCGGGTCGCATCGTCATCGTCGTGGACGATGGTCTGGCCACCGGCTCCACGATGATCGCCGCGCTGCATGCGCTGCGCGCCAAGTCCCCGGAAAAACTGATCTGCGCCGTGCCGGTTGCGCCGCCCGATACGCTGCTTAAGGTGCAACCGTATGCCGATGAGATGGTGTGCCTGAGCGCACCGGAGATGTTCTACGCGGTGGGTCAGTTCTACGCTTCTTTCCCGCAAGTGAGCGACGAAGAAGTGATCGCTCTGCTGAAGACGACTCCATGACTGCTGTTTCCGTGCTGGTGCAATGTGATCGGCGCGAATCCAAAACCATATTAAATGCGCCCGAATTTTCATCCGGATCTGGTCAACGGTTCAGCGGGAGACCCCGCGTTGTTCATCGACTGCATGTTCGAGCATCGAGCGCTGCTGTTCGATCTGGGGGACATTCGGGCACTGCCTCCGCGCAAGCTGTTGCGTGTCAGCCATGTGTTCGTCAGCCACGCGCACATGGACCATTTCATCGGTTTCGACTGGCTGCTGCGGATACTGCTGGGACGGGAAAGGGATCTGCAGTTGTTCGGACCGCCGGGTTTTCTGGATCAGGTGGAACACAAACTGCGCGCCTATACCTGGAATCTGGTGCACAACTATCTGTCCGATTTCACGCTGCATGTCACCGAACTGGATGGCAACGAAGCCGGGCGGCGTGCCAGTTTTCGCTGTCTCACCGCTTTCTGCAAAGAAAATGAAGCACCGGTAGTCTGTACCGGCAACGTGTTGCTGAACGAACCGGCGATGCTGGTGCGCTGCGTGCTGCTCGATCATGGCGGTATCCCATGCATGGCTTATGCACTCGAGGAACAGGCGCACGTCAATGTGTGGAAGAACCGTTTGCAGCAACTCGGCCTGCCGGTGGGAGCGTGGTTGCGCGAGCTGAAGCAGGCGGTATTGCGCAATGAACCCGAACAGCAGCAGATACGGGTGGCCTGGCGCGAGAACGATGTCGAACAGCAGCGGCTGGTGCCGCTCGCCGAACTGAAACCCGCGCTGCGCATCGTGCCGGGCCAGAAGATCGCCTACGTCACTGACGTCGCATGGCATCAGGAAAACGTGAAACGGATAGTAGAGCTGGCGCGCAACGCCGACCTGCTGTTCATCGAGGCGGCGTTTCTGGAGCGCGATGCAGAACACGGCCGGCGCAAGTTCCATCTGACCGCGCGCCAGGCCGGCGAGATCGCCCGCGCCGCAAACGTGGGGTGCGTCATCCCGCTGCATTTTTCGCCGCGCTATGTGGGTGAAGAACGGGCGTCGCTGCGTGCCGAAGTGGCCGCGGAATTCGGCGGCAAGGTGCTCTGAATAATTATGGATACGATATGAATGCGACTGCCCGCTGGGAACATTTCCCTCATCAAGCCGATATCGGTGTGCGCGGCCTTGGAACGACGCTTGAACAGGCATTCGAGCAGGCTGCAATGGCGCTGACCGCGGTGGTCACAGACCCGGCGGATGTGGCGGCAAAGGAAATGCTGGAACTTAACTGCATGGCGCCCGATGCCGAATTGCTGCTGGCCGATTGGCTCAACAGCCTGATCTTCGAGATGGTCACGCGCAACATGTTGTTCAGCCGTTTCGAAGTGCATGTGAATGGCGCGCACCTCACCGCGAAAGTGTGGGGTGAAGCGCTCGAAGTGGCGCGCCACCATCCCGCTGTCGAAATCAAGGGCGCGACTTATACCTCGCTGAAAGTTGCCAAACAGCCTGATGGCATCTGGCTGGCGCAGTGTGTCGTCGATGTATAGGCAATAAACTGAACGGAAAAAATCGTCATGGATCCCTCACTGTTCGAGCGCAAATCAGAATTCGAATGGCACATCAGGCCGCTCGGAAGGATGCGCGTGCCGGGCGTGATTTTTGCCGATGAAACATTGCTGCGCGAGATGGATGCCAAGGTCTATGAGCAGGTCACCAATGTCGCGATGCTGCCGGGCATCGTCGAGGCATCCTATGCGATGCCCGACGCGCACTGGGGCTATGGCTTCCCGATCGGCGGCGTGGCGGCGTTCGATGCCGACGCGGGCGGCGTGGTATCGGCGGGTGGTGTCGGCTTCGACATCTCCTGCGGCGTGCGCACGATGCTGACCGGGCTCAAGGTAGCCGACGTCCTGCCCGTGCAAAAGGCGCTTGCCGATTCGCTGTCTCGCCAGATTCC
>JBARHM010000127.1:0-1973 GCA_049799235.1 Gallionella sp. | reverse complement strand
CATTATTACTCCCTCGACGCACGCCAGTATCCTCGGCAAGCCATCGATCCATCAAAGCACTCATTTCAATCATCGCATCGGGGTAAAGAGCTGACACGTCATTCAGGCATGTTGGATCGCAATCCAGGTCAAACAGCTTGCGAGAAACTCCATCGCGCATAGGAAGATGAACAAGTTTCCAGCGGTCGGTACGCACCATGCGATCCTTGGCGGTAACAATCACATCTCGAAAATCCAATTTGATTGCCATCGTCCCGTCCCGCTTATCCGGTATCTCCAGCAAATCCGGCAGATCGGGGTAAGTGATATGGTCTTCTTCGAGACTCGGGACACGGGTCACCCAAATACCGGTTTCGGCATAAGCTGCAAGTTCCGGGTCATTGATCTCGCCGTCGATGCATTGCTTCAGCGAAACTCCCTGCATTTCTTTGGGTATTGGCAACCCCATCAGATCCAGAAGAGTGGGGGCCAAATCAATACTGCGCACCGTATAGCTGATAGTACTGCCATTCGGCCGACGCGGATCGGCGATTATCATGGGTATGCGCGAGCTATCATCGACAACCAAGCTATTGCCCTGGCCCCAGGTTCCCCGCTCAAAAAAGTCCATGCCATGATCGCTGTAGATCACCACAATGGTGTTGTCAGTCAGGCCACACTGGTCAAGATGATCAAGGGTACGCGCGACCTCGTCGTCGAAGTTACGTACACAGCCGTCATACAAATTCATGATTTGTTCCAAATCAAAAAACTCCTTCCCTTGTTTCTGGCGCAGAATCACTTCAAAAGGCTCATTGAGTCCGCTCATGACAAATTTTGAGGCTCCAGAATACGATTTGGAAGCATATTGCGTGTAATAGGGGTATTCGGAACCGAAAGGCGCATGTGTGGCAGACATGAACACGTTCAAAAAAAATGGATCCTCCTCCCGGGAACACCTGCTGATAGCGCCGCGCGTACGCCTGCCCAACTCAGATGTCATCGGAACACCCGCAAGATAATGGAGTTCCGGCAAAAAGCGGCGTCCGAAATCGTTATGGGTGAACAGCGACATGAACAAGCGAATATCCTTCGGCCCCTGACGGATAAGATACCGAATATTCCACTGATCCTGCGGCAGATCGACTTCACTAAACCCGAATGGAAACTTTCCAAGATCCGAACCGCACCAGTCACTAATGGCGATAGTGCGATAACCATGAGCCTGTAGCACATGAGGGAGCGGCGCGCGACCTAAATCGGATTCATCGACGGTGGAAAAATTATCGCGAATACCATGGCTATGAGGCCACCGGCCGCTCAACAACGAAGCAAGGCTAGGAGCCGTACGCGCGCAGGGCACGAAGCACTGTTGAAATAATACGCCACGGTTTGCCAATGCATCGAGAGTAGGGGTCAAGCCGCGTGAATTGCCATTCGCACCCAAGCGATCGGAACGCAAAGAATCGGCTCCAATCATTAAAATGTTTGGCCTATCCGCACGCCGCCCCGCACAAATGGGCCGGGGTTCTTTGCTCACCCGCAACTGAACGGCGGGAATCAAGAATGCCGCTGCTGCTGCAAGCAGCCCCAACGCATATTCTGTTTGGCTTTTCAACCCTAATCGCACCCCGCCCGCAATCGCGAAACCCGCAAACGCCAACAACAAGGCGCGATTGGCACCGTCGATCCGCCTTGGGGTTAACCTTGCCCATAATTGGTAAAAGCGGCTCATCCGGTAGTTCGAAGACGCTTCTATACTGCCTGGGATATACAAGAGATGGCGGCAGAATTGCGAGCCAGTCACCAGCACTACACCCAACAGACCAAAGCCTGCTGCAATCCTACGATGTATGGGAAATCCGAGGGCCGTTGCCAAAGAATAATAGAAAGTGATGCCCGCCAATGCCATCAGCAGGTACAGCACGAAGGCCCAAAAACCAAGGCGGGACAAGGCATACAAAGAATACGGCAGGTAGTAGCGCAATATCTCC
>JBARHM010000126.1:0-3032 GCA_049799235.1 Gallionella sp. | reverse complement strand
AACAAAGGCTGCCAGGCAGATTGAATTGGCTGCAGCAAGCTCAGCCTGACCATCCAAGCTCTCATCTCCACCGCTTTCTGTCCCCCTGTTGTTATTTGCGCTTTGAGCATGATTCCTGTGCTTCCGGAAAGATGTTATGTAAAATTCCATCCGGTGAATTGGCGGGTATTTACGCCCCTGTCTTGCCAAAGAAAACCTGTTAACTGCATTTAGAGTGCTGGAATTAATCGGACACTCTTCGATATAACGCGTCATTCCGGAGAAAATAAATGAGCAATTGGTGGAATAGACTTCCTTTGAAAAGCAAACTGCAGTTGCCTATCCAGCTTATGCTGCTGGTGGTATTGGTGTTTGCCCAGAGCGTGGCTTTGAACAAATTTGAAGATCATGTCCTTGAGGAATCCGTACAAAAAGCCAAAGTGTCTGCGGATGGCGTGCTGAACGGGCTGAACATGCTGATGATCAACGGGATTATCAGTGACCCGGACCAGCGTATTTTGTATGTCAAGAAAATGAGCGACTCTGAAAAAATTGTCGATTTGCGCGTGATCCGAGGCAAGGCGGTGCAGGACCAGTTTGGACCCGGATTGCCCTCCGAGCAGCCGGTCGACGAGTTGGATCGCGCCGCGCTGAGAAGTGCGCAAGTGCAAACCAGTTTGTCGAAACAGGATGACAAGCAGACCATGCGTGTAGTGGTTCCTTTTATCGCCAGAACAGAATTTCGTGGCACAAACTGCCTGATGTGCCATATGGTTAAAGCCGGGACAGTAAATGGCGCGGCCAGTATCACGCTGGATTTGAGCGAGGAATTTTCTGCAATAAGTCGGGCCAATTATGCGCTGTGGAGCGCGCAGATCGCGATCCAGGTCGTCCTGTATCTGTTGATTGGCTGGTTGATAGGCAAGGTGACCAGAACGGCGCAAGAATTGCAGGTGGTCATGCAGAACATGAATATTGATGGTGATTTATCAAAACGCGTGGAGGTGAGAAGTCAGGATGAGATCGGCAAGACCGCGCAAGCCTTCAATAGCCTGGTTGACGGAATAGCCAAGATCATCCGTCAGGTGCGCGACAATGCCGCCAAGGTTTCCAGCTCTGCTGCGCAATTGTCTAGCTCCTCATGGCAAATTGCCCAAAGCTCGCATGTGCAGAGTGAGGCTGCCGGCTCAACGGCTGCGGCAGTGGAACAGATTACCGAGAGTATCAATTCGGTGGCCGAAAATGCCGAAGCTGTGCGCAAGTTGTCGGAGATGAGTCTGCACCAGACCCAGCAGGGCAACCAGGATGTGACCGCAATGATCCATGAGATTCGGCGGGTGCAAGAGGCGGTCAATGAGATTGCCGGTTCGGTCAAGGAGTATGTGGCGAATACTCGCGCAATCACCGGCATGACCCAGCATGTCAAGGACATTGCCGATCAAACCAATCTGCTGGCACTTAACGTGACGATAGAAGCAGCGAGGGCCGGAGAACAGGGGCGTAGTTTTGCGGCGGTGGCGGATGAAGTGCGCAAGTTGGCGGAAAAGTCAGCCAAGTCGGCCAGCGAGATCGATCAAGTGACCTACTCTCTGAACCAGAAATCAGCGGTAGTAGAGTCGGTAGTCCAGACAGGTTTGCGGTCCCTGCAGGCGACTCAGGAGCAGGTGGAACGTGTCTACAAGGTATTGATCGAAGCGGGTGAGGCAGTATCGCAATCCAGCCGGGGTGTCAGCGACATCGCGGCATCGGTCAGCGAGCAAAGCCGGACCAGCACCGAGATCGCCCGCAACGTGGAGAAGATCGCTCAGATGTCCGACGAGAACCACGAGGCAGTACGTTCGAATAACCGGGAGATCGTACATCTGGAGGGATTGGCAAAAGAGTTGCAAGATGCGGTAGGACGCTTTCGTGTCTAACGTATTATTCCCGTTTATTCTGTGGAAATCAGACTTAATGCCTGGTGGCATTGACGTGATCCTGATTTGAGGCAAGGGGAAATACATGTCCGAACTGTTGAAAAACATCGATTTCCGAACCGGGTTGGCGGGCGCTGACAATCTGGAGATCCTGATATTCAACTTGGGTATGGATGGTCGCACCGGTCGTGATGAGATTTTTGGTATCAATGTATTGAAAGTGCGCGAGGTGATGCGCGTTCCTGTGATCACCGTGGCTCCGGAAGTGGATTCCTTCGCCGAAGGGATGGCGACCTTCCATGGTGTGCCGATTCCGGTGATAGACCTGGCGAAATACATCGGTATTGAAACTGATCGCATTCCGGAGACCATGATCGTCACCGAGTATAACGGCCGGACTCAGGGATTCCTGGTCAGGGCGGTCGCCAACATTTTAATTGCTGATGGCGCAGCGATGCGTGTGCCGCCGCCCAAACTGCTGGCGGAATTTGGCGGGCTGGTGACAGCGATCACCGAGACGGACGATGGTCGCAGGGTGTTGATGCTGGATATCGAAAAAGTCCTTACCAGAACCGGCCACCTTGGAAGGCATGCATTGGAAATTGAAATTGTCCCTCCGGGAAATGGGCGAAACGGTCTTTCCCCCAGTGATTCTTTGCGGGTCCGCAATCAGAGTTCGCCTACCTGGGATGTGATGGGGGTTGAAGTGAGTCATGGTGAAGCTCAGCCGAATATTGTCCAACCCGGCATTCCGGTTCAAATCGAGGCGAGTGCCAGTTTGGTGGGAACCAACAAAATGGAAATCTTGCTGTTCAGTCTGGGCAGCAGTGAAAAATTCGGCATCAATGTATTCAAGGTCAAAGAGGTTTGTCCGGCAGGGAAAATAACCTGGACTCCCAACATGCCGGCAGGTGTGGACGGAATCGTGTTGTTTCAAGGGCATGTTATACCAGTGCTGAATCTGGCTAGTTTCATGGGGATGCACATGCACCAGAAGAACCGTACCATGATGGTTACGGAATTCAACAATCACACTCTTGGTTTTCTGGTGCAGGGGATTGATCGTGTCATCCGCGTCGAATGGGACAAGGTTCGTGCCACCGAAGGAATGCTCTCTGATAATGGCGCGCGGATAAC
>JBARHM010000125.1:0-15068 GCA_049799235.1 Gallionella sp. | reverse complement strand
TTTTCAAGAAAAGCCTTTTGATTGTGTTGCACAGGATCATATTTAAGTTCAGCCATTTTGTATCTCCTTCATTCGCTTGCGCGCAAGTTTGATCTCTTGCTCCGGTGTTTGCTGCGACTTCTTGATGAAAGCGTGCAGTATCACTATGCGCGGTCCAACAAGAAAGCAGTAGAACGATCTTCCAATGCCCGACTTGCCGCGCGGGCGTAACTCGAACAACCCACCACCAAAGGCTCGTGAGTGGCGTAGACGCAAGTTTGGGCCGTGCTCGATCAGGAGTTCGACAATCCTTGCGTAGTCCGCGCCAACATCTACTGGCCAGGCTTCATGAATCGCCCGAGCACTTGCTGATCGAGCCGAGCGGTGTGGCCTCGCCGTCGGGCGTGCTGGAGGCAATCGAAAGTTCCGGCACCGGCTCAGCATCGGTCATCTGCATCGTCGACGCCACGTATTTCGCGGAACTCTACGAATCGGAAATGTACGGAAGCTTCTTCGAGGACCAGATCGTGAACTCCGATGTCATTCTGGTGAACAAGACCGACCTCGCTTCCGGGCCTGCGATCGATGCCGCCGAACGTCTGATAAGCACCGTCAATCCCCGTGCCATCCTGTTCCGCACGGTCGATGCAAAAATCGACATGCCTCTGCCTGACGCGCCTCTGCAGCGAATGGTCGTTCCTGGCAACAGCCATCTTCACTTTGAAACATTTTCCCTCCCGCTTGCGGAAAAGATGGAGTTTGCTTTGGTGCAACGAATATTCGATGATCTTTCACTTGGAAAATTCGGGCGTGTGGCGCGAGCGAAGGCCCTGGCCAGCACAACGAACGGCCCCTATCGCTTTGATAGCGCCTTCGGAAAAACAGACGCAGTCCGCTTTGATAGGGACGTTACAGCCGGCAGGATGGTGGTCATCGGGGAGAGTTTGGATGACGCGGGAATTGGCCATGCGGTACGATTAACGTGAAGCTCGGCTGCTAGGCGGTTGCGCCACCGCAGGAGCTGCCCGATCCGGCCGTGCATCCGAGGCAATGATCATCGAAGCGGATGCGGCGCTCTAACACGTTGCTGAAATCGAAGTCGAAGATGCTGAGCGGCTGGCGCCCGGCGCCCGTGGCTTGCAGCCCCAGCATCTGGTTGAAGTCGCAGTCGTAGATACGGCCATCGTGGCCGACGCTGATCAGACTGCGGCACATCACGCCCTCGGCTGCTGCGGGATTGAATGCTGCAAGCAGCTTATCCATGTACGCCTCGTACTGCCCGGACTTGTCCAGGTGCAGCTTGAAGCGGTTGATCGGCATGTTGGTGATCGTGTACAGGTTGTTGAACGTTAACCCAAACTTATTTTTTAGCTCGCGCCTGTAATCGGCTTCGAGGCCCGCCTGCGCGGGTGGCAGGTACGGTCCGACAGGGTTGTAGACAAGGTTCAGAACCAAGCCGCTGCCGTCAATGCCGTATCCGACTGCATTCAGGCGTTGCATTGCCTCCATGCTCTTCTTGAATGCGCCCGAGCCACGCTGCGCGTCGGTGAAATACTCCTGGTAGTACGGCAGCGATGAAATGACTTCGACTCGGTTCCGAGCGAAGAATTGCGGCAGGTACTCCTTGTTCTCCCCGGTCTGCGGGTTGCCGTCGAGCTGCACTGTCAGGTTGTGGCGCACCATGACGTGCTTGCCGAGCGCCACCGCCTGCTCGACAAAGGCATCGAAGCTGGGATGCAGCTCGGGCGCGCCTCCGGTGATGTCGAGCTTGGTGATTTGCGGATGCTGCTCGAGGATATCCAGGCATTTCGCCACGGCGCCAGGAGACAACATTTCCTTGCGCGCCGGGGAAGCGTCAACGTGGCAATGGCGGCAGACCTGATTGCACAGCTTGGTGATATTGACCTGCAGCGTGTCGATGCTCAGCGGCGGCAGGTTGATGCTGTGCTGGCGCAACTGGACCTCGAAGTCGTATTTCGACGGCGGCGCAACCTTTAGCTGGGTGGCGGACTTCAAAGGACCAACTTCTTCAGGTGGTTCTGCATCTGAACCGAGTGTGCCAGAGTGATCCCCGCCTGCATTGCTGCCGCGACGTGCACCGCCTCCATCATCTGCTCCGGATTGGAGCCTGTCTCCAGGCACTGCGTGGTGTAGGCGTCGATGCAGTAGGGGCACTTCTGCGCGTGCGCAACGGCGAGTGCAATTAGCGCCTTCTCACGCTTGGTCAGCGCACCGTCGACGCCGGTCACGTCGCCGTAATACTTGAAGAAATCATCAGCCAGGCTCTTCGCGTGCTGGCCGATGTCGCCAAACTTCTTGAGGTCTTCGGATTCGTAGTAATTGCTCATGGACATTCTTTCGATCAAGGTTAAAGCGGCAAATGGTACTTTATTACCAGACTATTGGAAAACTCATGTGAGTACCCACCAATGTTTCATGCATGGATCTCGCCTGGAGGTGCAGCACGTATCCGGCCTCGCTTTTCGTAAGGGCGGGGAATTCCTCTCCCGGCTTTGCGCTGAACCTATCCTTTTGGCGCTCAGCGACGTTCAGTTGCTCAATCGGCACCGGTCTGCCAGACAGATGCCCTGGACAGGTATTGCGCCAGCGATGGCTCGATCCTGAACGATCGAGCAGTTACTTGATTGCAGTGAACTTTACACTCTCCACCTTGCCTTGCACACCGTTCAAGTCGTTCGCTGCCGGGGCAGGGGTGTACTCCATGCCGGGGCAGCACGCCATTCCGTCGAGTTCCGGATCGGAGAGCAGGTGACGTGCGACGATATTAATTTCGGTAAATCCCGCGTTTCTCATCGTATCCCAGTACTCGCCCTCCGGTATCGCGCCGCCGGTACAACCCGCCCAGGCCGATTGCAGCCGCGCGCGCAACTCGGCGTCAATCGGCCCCGTCAACATGATATCGGAGATGGCGAGCCGGCCGCCCGGCTTGAGTATGCGAAAGGCCTCTCGATAAACCGCGTTTTTGTCGGGGCACAGATTGATGACGCAATTGGACATCACCACATCGACGCGCGCGTCCGGCAGCGTCGTGTCCTCCAGGGATGCACGGCGAAACTCGACGGTGTGATCCGGCAGGCTGGCCTGCGCCACAGCCGCTTTCGCCTGTTCAATCATTTGCAGCGTGAAATCGACCCCGTACACTTTGCCGCCTGCACCCACCTTGCGCGCCGCGAGGATCACATCGATACCGCCACCGCAGCCAAGGTCAACGACGGCCTCGCCCGGCTGCAAATTCGCAAAGCCGGTCGGGTTGCCGCAACCGCGCGAAAGATTTCGCGCAATCTCCGGTACCGAGGAGAGCTCTGACCCGCTGTAGATGGCCTGCTCATGCGCGCAGCAAGCCTTGATAGCCGGCTTGGTGCAACAGGAATCCGCCCCGGCCTGACCGGCTGATTTCGCAAATTTGCCGTAGCGTTCCTGCACAACTTGACGGACTTCATCGGGTTTCATGATGTTTCCTCCCTTTGGAGATTGTTTACGTCTTTGCCTGCGCTGTTGCCGCTTTTGCGGCGACCTTCTGGGTTATTTCCAGATGCTCTTCCAGTACAGCGGAAGTTCCCGTGGTCTTCTCCAGCGCCAGCGAGAAGACGTCACAAAACTCGTTCGACTTGCCGACATAGTAGTCTTCATTCCCCACCCCGGTATCGATGTAGAGTCCGCGCCGGTAGTGAGTGAAGAGTCTCTTGGCCATTTCCATCGGGTCTTTGCCGTACTTCACAACCCGGTCCAGATGGTTTTCCTTGATGACCATTTCGGCCCCGATCTCCGCCCAGCCGGGACTCATGAACCAGGTGCCAACCTCTTTGCGTATTGCTTCGCCATATTTTTGTGGCGTCATGAATATCTGGATGCAGTCATCCATCTGCGGCATCACCACCGGTATGTCGATCTCGTCCTCTATCCCTTCCAGCGCATTGCAAAAACCGTAACCGAGGAAGATCACATCAACCTTATCCTTGATGGCATTCACATTTTCCAGGATGGTCTCTTTCATCTTTTTCGGATAGCAGTGGAGCGCCGCCTCAAGATAAATAACCTCGGTAATACCGGGGGTTTTGCTTAATAGCTTGTCCAGTTCAAGCTTCATGATGTTGCAGGCAACAACGCCGATTCTCATGGTCGGTACCTCCATGGTTGAAGGGTATGCCGCCCATTCTTAAGCGGCCCATTTATACATAGCGACATGAATCTACTGCGCGAATCGTTGCCGGGGTCGCGCGGTGCTCGGCATCCTCATGTACTGGCATGTACACTCCGGCGCCTGTGCTCCGGGCTCCCCCAACACAGATCCGCTCGCTACGATTTCTGTCGCTATGTATAATTTTCTAAACGAAATCAGTTTCAAAAAATGCTCCTCAAATAAGTGCTTCACACATACGGCTGGCCGATGGCCATTGCGGTTATCTTGAGTTCCAGAAAAATGGTTTTTCCCCATCCGCTGGCGAGGGGAGCGGATTTTTCTTCGGTGTGCACGGTGGTTTCCAGATTTTTCCCGCCGGTCTCCGTTGCACTGCGCTCTGCCGTTGCGCGCGCAACCTGATCGGCATAAATGATCGCAGGTTCAACGTCGTCGAAAACTTTGTGTTCACCGGCGGCCACCACGGCAAAGCCGACGGGGCGCAGCGGCCTGACGAAAACCTGCGCCATCGCGGTAACCCGGCCGGTAACCGCGCCGGCGGCGTTGGCTACTTCCGCATGTTCGGGCACCACCAGTTGCGCGCCAAGATCGCCTGCCACCTGGGGGAAATATGCTTTTACCGGCGCGCCGACTGCCACCAGCGGCCTGTTCAGTTTGAAGCGGGCCGCGATGCCCCCGTTGCCGTTCAGCCGCAGAAGGCCGCCGAGGAGTTCGCGGCTTTCGCGCGTGGGGAGCGCGACTCCTTCCTCTTCCAGTGATTTCGCGGCGATGTTGAATTTCAGTTTTTCGATTATTTTATCAAAGAACAACCCGATCAGTTTCTCCCTGGCGAGCCCGGTCTTGTTTCCGTAAAATTTCATCGCCTCTTCGCAGGGGGCGCTATCCCACAGATCGAGCGTTCCTTTTACATGCAGCAGGTCAGTCGGCGTAAAGGAAACCTCGGCCACAAAACCGAGCTTCACGAACTGGTCTATGTTTACTGATGGCCCGGATACCCTTTCAATGTCGGCGCGGTGAAGCACTTTGCCATCGAGCGCCTCCAGCATCAGCCGCTCATATTTTCCAACCGCAAACGCGGGCATTTTCACCAGCATGAAAAAATCCAGGTCCAGCCCCTTCAGCGCGGGGCCATGCGTGGCAGCCAGCGATCTCATGGCATCATTCAGCGCCGGGAATTGGCTTGACGCCAGCGACAGCGGCACCACCCGGCGCGGACCGATATGAATTTCGTCTGCCGATTTCACCAGTATCCTGCTGTCGCCGCCGAGGCCGGCGGTCCACATGTCAATCGACCGCACGCGCGTCCGCCACCCACCGACAACCGCGCCGTTCTCGCTGGCAGCGGGAATGGCGCCGGTGATAACGCCAATGTCGCTGGTGGTTCCGCCCATGTCCACCACCACCGCGTCGTTCAAACCGGTGAGCCAGCATGCGCCAATCACGCTTGCGGCGGGGCCGGACAGCACCGTTTCGACTGGCCTGCTGCGCGCCGATTTTTCACTGATCAGCGAGCCGTCGCCGCGCACCACCATCAAGGGAGCATGTATGTTGTTTTCCGCCATGATCTGCATCACCGCGTCCAGCAGTTCGCTGATGACGGGGAGCAGGCTAGCGTTGAGCGCCGCCGTGACGGCACGCTCCACCATGCCGACGCCGCTGGAAAGCTCGTGCCCGCAAACTACCGGGTGTGCGCATTCCGCCGCTATCAGTTCCTTCAGTTGCAACTCGTGCGCGGCGTTGTAGATACTGAAATACCCCGACACCGCGAACGCATCCACCCGGTCTTTCATGCGCCGCACCGCCTTGCGGGCGGCGTCGATATCGAGCGGCGCGGTTTTGCTTCCGCCGAGGTCGTGCGCACCGCGAATGACGGCAACCTCTTCCGCCGGGATGTTCGCGGGAAGCCGGAAGCTGTTTTCGTCAGGCACGGCGATGATCAGGCCGACCCTTGACCCTTTCCCTTCCACCACGCTGTTGGTGGCGAGCGTGGTGGAGAGAGAGACCAGCTTGACTTCGGGGAACAGGCTGTTATCCAGCGCGGCGAGGGAATTTTTTATGCCTATGCGCAAGTCCTGCTTGGTGGTCAACGCCTTCGCCTTGGAAACAAGGCGCCGTTCGTTGAAATCGACAATTACGCTGTCGGTGAACGTGCCGCCGGTATCAATGCCGATTCCATATTTCATGCTGGTCCGGCGTCGGGAAATGAAAGACACTTGGTGAACAGCTTGTCGTAATCCGGGAAGCACGACAGCTCCGTATAATCTATTTTCCGCGCGAGGCGCGCCGCCTCTTCGCGTTTTTCCTTCGCGAGCAGACACAGGATGGCGCCGGACTTGGACGAGTTGCCGATAAGGCTGACGCGATCGAGCAACTCCGGCGGGATCACACCCATGCGCGCGAAGCTTTCCATGCGCACATGAAAACCGAACGCGCCGGCTATGTAAACGCGGTCGATGTCCTGCAGGCCGATGCCGAGCTTGCTTAACAGCACCAATATGCCTGAAACTATGGCGCCCTTGGCGAGCTGCACTTGGCGGATGTCCTTCTGTGTTATGGCAATGGGCCCAAAGCCCTTCTTGCCGGCGCTGAGCACGAAACTGGCCGGGCCGTCGCCGTTTTGCAGCCTGTGCGCCCAAGGCGGCGCATCCCCCGGCTGCAATTTCACGAACCGCCCGGATGGCGTGACCACGCCGGCTTTTATCAACTCCCCCACGGCGTCGATGATGCCGCTGCCGCACAGCCCAACCGCCGCCTTGCCGCCGATGGTGTGGACTTCCACGTCGTCGTTTATGAAAACTTTTTCAATCGCGCCGTTGGCCGCGCGCATGCCGCAGCTTATGTTCATTCCTTCCAGCGCCGGGCCTGCCGCAGTGGAACAGGAGCATATCTTTCCCTTCGAGCTGAAGGCGATTTCGCCATTGGTGCCAATGTCGATGAAAAGCGCCCGTTCATCCTTGCCGGCCAGTTCCGCGCAGAGGATTCCCGCCACGATGTCCGCCCCGATATACGCGGAAACGGACGGCAGACAGTAGACAGTACCGAACGGCGATATCGCGAGCCCCAGTTCCCGCGCTGTGACATTCACCCCCCGCGTAAATGAGGGAACATACGGAGATTTTCCGATGCCCGACGGATCGACGCCGAGAAAAAAATGCATCATCGTGGAATTCGCCGCCACCGTTATTTCATAAATGTTGCGCCGTTCCACCTCCGCATCTTCGCAAGCCTCGCCGATCAGTGAATCGATGCATTCCCGCACCATGCGGCTCAATTCATCAAGCCCGCCGGGATGTTCACGTACATGCTGGATGCGGCTTAATACGTCGAGGCCGTGGTTTTTCTGCGGGTTGATCATCGTGCATGCGGCCAGTTCTTCGCCGGTGACAAGGTTCACAAGGGAGACCACCACCGTCGTGGTGCCGATATCCACTGCCGCGCCGTAACAAAGAGAAGTGGTGTCGCCCGGTTCGATGCCGATAACGTCATCACCCGCGAATACAAGGGTGGCCTCGAGTCCGCCGCTCCGCAATACGCCGGGGATCTGTTGCAGCAGGGAGAGAGGGAGTTTTTCGGCAAAGCCGAATCCGAGCGCTCGTTCAAGCCGCGAAACGTCGTCCAGGTTGTCTTCCAGCTTCGGCTTTTCAAGCTCGATATATTCCTTGCGGATATTCGGATTCAGGCTGAACTCCGGCATAAGCCCTTCGGACAGGATGCGGTGTTTTTTTCCGCCCACACCCAGCACCCGATAGTCGGCCACGCCGGTGACCTTCAAGCGGCAGGCCAGCCTCACCCCCTGAGCTAGGTTTTCACCGCTGATATGCTTGATCTCGTCGTCATGCGGCTCATCCGTAACGCCATCAACAAGTTGGACAAGGCATTTGCCGCAAGTGCCTTTGCCGCTGCATGATGACTCGATATCTATAAAGGCGTCTCGCGCCACTTGCATGAGGCAGGAGCCTACAGCGGCATCCACAACCTTGTTTTGCGGCAGAAACCGGATTTCCACTTTGCCCATCACCTGTCCTTACAACCTGATTACGGCTGAACTGACTTCAAGGGCAGCTCGCGAAAGACCCATGATATTCGCCACCGGGGTTCTGGGGCTGATGCCACAGGCCGGTGCGAGGATATCTACCCCGACCCTCAGGCACCGTTTACCGTGTTTCGCAATATCGCCAGGTGTGCCCTTTTCCAGCAGAAAGGTGCTTACATTCCCCATCGATATTTTGGCGGGGGCGAGTTCCTTGAGCGTCTTGATACTGACCATTGCATCCACGCTTATCGACTCAGCGGCGATCTCGGATAACAGGCCGCCGAGGCACCGCACATCGCCGCAGATATGCACGATGGACGGGATGCCAAGTTCTTCCCGGAAGTAATTTACCAGGGTGTTTATGTATGGAATGGCGAACTCGGCGAAAGCCTTTTTTCCCAATATCTCACCTGATGCAGATGGATCGGCAATGCAGATCACGTCGGCGCCCGCTTCGGCCAGCGCGTCGCCAAACCGGATAAGGTTTTCGGTGACGGTTGCCATCAGCTTATGGGCTTTCTGCCTGTCGGTAATCAGTCCCTTGTAATAAACCAGCGGATCGATAAGTAACGAGGCGAGGCTTACCGGGCCGGTAAGGTTGGCGATGACCGGCGTTTGGGGCGCCTCTTTTTTCAATATCCGTATCGCGTCAACGCAGACTTTTGCGCGCCCCTTGCCTGGGTCGATTGACCGCAGAAGATCAATTTCGTCAAGAGAGGTGATGGCATATTCGGTTACCCGCGGCTCATTTCCCCGCGAGCCGAGGTTAACCTGCGCACCCATCGCCTCCGCTTCCACGGTCATGCAGAAGGGAACTCCTGTATTTTCGATGCCGCCAACGCGGTTTGCGGCCAGCGTGAGGCGTGCCATCTTTTCGGGGTCCGAGTGCGCGTCCGGCCAACAGCTTGCGGCGGCGTCCATGAGTTCGGTCACCGCCATGTTCATCATCCCGCCGGGGCATATGAAAGGTGCCCGATCGGCGAGCTTTCCCCTTAATGCGCTCAGGAGCCTCTCTTTCTGATTCATGTTAGCTGACCCTGTTGAACACGCAAAAAAATTGGTACTCAGGCAACATCTGAAGTTGAATGCGCACTTCTATTTCTGATGCTGTCGAATGCCATGTGAATGGCGACTGCACATGCGACATAAAGCAGGGTCACCGAGACATACCAGCCAAAGTACTGGGTAACACGCGATGCGTATTCAGTTGCAGTCATGTCGTTGAAATGCTCGGAAAACAGATAAAAGCTGCCGCTGGAAAGCAGGAAAGCAAAGCTCGCTGCGACTCCCGCCGTCAAGGCTAACCCGATCAGACTCTTGCGTTCCAGGCCGTGGCCATCCTTGACTAACTGTGGCGCGAACCATTGGCCGGCGAACCACAAACTGCCGTATGCTGCGATCAGGAACCAGTAGGCCGTGGTTATGCAAAAGTCGCTGATGCCCTGAACAGAGGTCGCGTAGTAATCCACCATGCCCGATTCCAGCAGCAGCGCGATAATTACCACCTTGGATGCACGGGCAAACCGGGCCAGATATAAACCGCACAGAAAAAATACCGCGTAAGAAGCATCGGGCAGGGAAACTGCCGAACCGAAATGGTGAAAACGAGTTGCTGCGATGGCCAATATCAAGCCGGCCACAATCATCCACGTACGATCTTGAAATAATTTCATTTTGATCTCCTCATGTTGCTTGTTTGTTGTCCGGGATTTTTATTGGTCGAACCGGCCATATTTGCGGGCGGCATTGATAAGAGCGTCGATGTTTTCCGGGTGGGTATTGATCGGCACTTCGCATCCCGAAGCGAGAATGAAACCAGACATGTCTCCCATTTTTTCGCAGATGCCGCGCGCTTCGGCGTCAATCTCTTCGTCCGTGTTCTTCAACAGGTTTGCCGGGACGACGTTGCCAACAAGCACCACGCGGTGCCCAACCGCCTTCTTGGCTTCACCAAGATCAACATCATCCAGGCTCCATATGTCGAATTCGGCTTCCAGCATCGCCGTCCAGTTAGGTTTGGTCTTGCCGCAGATGTGCAAGCCCGCCGGAAATCCGCCGCCGTTTTTATGAATATGGTCGGACAAGCGTTTCAGGTACGGCGCAACGAACTCGTGGAAATGGCGCGGACTAACCAGACTGCCGGAGCCGATAGGCTCTACGATAAACGGCAGCGCCCCTCTTTTCAGGACTTCATCGATAAATTTTATGCCGGCCTGCGTGCATATCTCCAGAAGCTCATGCACCCATGCCCTGTTCTTGATCAAATCACGCGTCAGGAGTTCCACCGGATAAAGCGCCGCCGCCGTGGTGAGCGGTCCGCCGAAAACGGTGCTTACCACCACCTGGCTCCCCACTTCCTTCACGCATATCTCGGTCGCCTCCATGTAAACCGGCAGCCGTCCGTCTTTGGAGAAGTCCGGCACTTTCAGCTTGGAGATGTCGGAGTGCTGCTTGAGAAACGGCTCGTCAATCTGCGGGGCGTCTTCATCGAAAAACTTCATCTTTGTTCCCATCGCCTCGGCGAGGGTGGAGGTTGTGGAGAAGATGAGAATGATGTCGTGCCCGTATCTTTTCCAGGCCGCCACATGGGAATTGCCCATCGCTTTGCCGTCGCGGTTGTATACACCGACCGGAACCCCCAGCACGCGGGCTGCGTGGTTGAGGATTAGCGGAAAACAGGCGATGCGTTGCGGTTTTTCGCCTTTCAGGTAACACATCACCCGCTCAAGCGAAGTTTGCGTATCGGCGGGAATAGCAGCAGTAGTTTTCATTATGGTCTCCTCGTTAAGCTGCGGCTTTCGCCAGCAGGCTATTGGCCACCCTGATTGCGCCGGCCGCGTTATCCGCATAACCATCTGCCCCTATCTTGTTGGCAAAGGCTTGCGAGATCGGCCCGCCGCCAATTATGACCTTGTGAGAATCCCTGATCCCCTCCTCCTTGAGCATCTCGATCACTGTCGACATGCCATCCATGGTGGTGGTCATGAGCGTGGAAAGACAGATAAGTTCCGCGCCAACCTCTTTGGCCTTTTCGACAAAACTGGCCAAGGGCACGTTCCTTCCCAGGTCATGCACCTCGAAACCGGCGGCATCCATCATGATCTTCACCAGGTTCTTCCCGATGTCGTGGGTATCCCCTTCCACAACGCCGATAACCACCTTGTGCTTTTCGCGCGCGTCACTCACTTTGAGATGCGGGCGGAGTATTTCAATCCCGGCGTACATCGCGTCGGAACAGATGAGCAGTTCAGGCACAAAGTATTCTTCTTTATCGAATGCCACCCCGGCCTGGTTCATGCCGGCGATCAAGCCGTTGTTGATGGCGTCGTAAGCATCGTACCCGGCTGCCACAATTTCATTAGCGGCCTTTATGACGAGTTCATCGTTCATTAGGAAAACGCCGTCCATCAGATCCTTTAAAATATCCCCTCGTTCCCTAGTCATCTTGAATCTCCTCCACTCCAGTTATTAATCAACATGTTTTGGTATCAAGCGCGGCGGCAAAATTGGGCATGAATGGCAGTGCGTCGAAATAAGACATTGCAACCGATGGCTGCGGGTTCGATCAGGCCGTAAACGATGGCGTCGAATTTTTCAAGATGAGTCAGGCTACCCCTGTGAAACACAAATAAAGGGCACGGCCAGAACTCGCTGAGGAAGACAGATGATGATGGCTACGCCAAACTCCGATGCGGAATTCACGCGTATGGAAAGCTCCGGCAATTGGTTTGCGCGACGGATTCGTCGCGAACGGTTGGAGCCTCGCACCTCATTATGATCTGCTGACCTGCACGCTGGCAGCGCTTCGATACGGTACATTCCGTCGCACATGAACCATGTCAGCCACACACGGGCCGTCAGACCCGGCCCATCTTCCAAAAGGAAAACAAGACGGCGTTACGGCGGGCCAACCATGAACCAATACGACAGCAATGCAAAGACTAACAGATTTGAAACGAGTTTTGTTGGGAATTTTAAATTGGCGCTGGCTGCTTTACCGGCACATGCGCTATACCGCATGCACCCGTAGCATCGTATGGAAGCAGGATGCAACCACGCTTTTGGGGCGCCAACATTGCGCGGGCGCGGCCAACCTGGAATCTGGAACCGGCCCGCGCAAAATGATGCGCTTTCCGCAACAGCTAAATGGCTTTAAAAACCTTTTTCGTGCTCGCGAGGACTTCTTCTTTCAGTTGCGCCATTTTAGGGTTATTTTCTATAAGCCCAAGTATCACGTTGGCATCCAGCACTTCAACCCTTACCGTGCCGGCCTTGTCTTCGCGCACCACAAAATTGCACGGCATCAAAAGCCCTATGGAAGGCTCCGCCTCCAATGCCCTGTCCGCCAACGGGGCATTGCACGCCCCGAGTATGAGGTATGGTGGAATATCCTTGTTTAATTTTTCCTTCATGGTCCTGCAAACGTCTAATTCGGTCAGCACGCCCCAGCCTTCCGCTTTGAGCGCTTCCTTGGTCTTGCTGATCGCATCCTTGAAAGACATTTTCACTGTTTTTCCGAACCCGTAATTTTCTATCATAAGAACCCCCACTTGCAGTGGCCCCTCAGTCAAGACAATAATGCATCTAGTTTAAGAGGGTAACCTTTCACACGCAGCGGAACGGCGCTGCCCCGTAATTGCTTCTATTCCTGATAACCAGCGACTTTGCTGGCGTTGTTTGCCAGCTTAGTCGAATGGCTAGTCGTTCCATCAGTGAGTTTTTCTGTCCCACTGAATTTGTCCAAAATCCTTGCTACGCCTCCGCGCACTGTGAAAGAACTAAAGCACCAACACTCTAGCTTTACCGGAAAACTTACTCCTTTTTACGTGATCCGGGAGGTAGACAGAAGCCCTGTGCCGGCACACCAAGCGCGCTATTGAATTTTGAGGAAAGGTTTTGGATTCCGATGAGGGCCGTTAATTCCACCGTCTCATCCTCGCTGAACTGCGCGCGGACACGGCTGAATAAGGCGTCGTCCACTTTCATGTCGCTCCGCGTCATAACCACAGCATAGGCAAGAGCGGAACGCTCCCGTTCCGTAAAAGACAGATCCGATTCGCAGTCACTTATCGCCAGTATTTTTTCCATGGGAACACCCAGTTTCATCAGGGTCGAGGAATGGATATCCACGCAGAACGGACAACTGTTGATCTGTGATACTCGAACGGTAATAAGGGTTCGCAAAACCGGTTCGATGGGGGAGGCTTTCCGGGTTATTGCGCCCGTAAGCGCCTGGAAACCGTAGAGGAGTTTAGGGGATCTGCCCCACAAAAGGGTAGGTTCAAGGATCGTCTGGTATTTTCTTTTCTGAAACCAGAAGAAGAACTTCACGAACAACGGATATTCGTTTTCGGGCTTGTAAGAAACTCTAGCCATTTCGCTTCCCCTGGATAATAAAGATAAAGCCGACAACTTCCCTGAAGCCAAACTGAATCGCCCCGGGTTTTCCGGAGGCTCGTTAGTTTGAGTCATGCCGCCTCAGCCGACTCTTCCATTTGGCGATAGTACGCCATTTCAAGTTCCACGGGCGGGATGTTGCCTATAGGCTCCAGCAGCCTGCGGTTGTTGAACCAATCCACCCATTCCAGCGTGGCATATTCGACAGCATCGATGTTGCACCAGGGGCATCGTTTTCGAATAACCTCGGTCTTGTACAAGCCGTTAATCGTTTCGGCCAGCGCATTGTCATACGAATCACCAACGCTCCCCACCGAGGCGTCGATGCCGGCCTCGGCCAGACGCTCCGTATAGCGGATCGACAAATACTGGCTACCGTGATCGCGATGGTGGATCAGCCCCTTGACTTTTTTGCGCGACCACAATGCCTGCTCCAACGCGTCAAGCACCAGATCCGTATGCAGCGATCTGCCTACGCGCCAGCCCACCATGCGCCGGGCAAAAACATCCGTTACAAAGGCAACGTAGACGAATCCGGACCAGGTGGCCACGTAGGTGATGTCCGCTACCCATGTTGATTCGGGCGCGTGGCGACGAATTGACGGTTAACCCGGTCAACCGGCCGTAACAATACATCATCCGCGATGGTCGTCCAGCATTGCCTGCCACGCCGGACACCTTGCAGTCCCAAATCCTTCATCAGCCGCTCGACCGTGCAGCGGGCTGCGTTTATTCCCTCACGATTGAGTTGCCGCCATACCTTGCGAGCACCGTAAACACGGAAGTTGCCCTCCCAGATGCGGCGGATGTCCATGCACAACACCTGGTCGCGCAGGCGATGGGCCGAAATCTGCTCAGGCTCCCGTTCTCGCACCTTGCATTCGTGATACGTCGACGGGGCAATCGGCAATTGCTTGCAGATCGGCTCGACCCCATGTTTGGTACGGTGCGCGTCAATAAACGCCACCATCATCTCGGTCGGCGGTCGAGCTCCGCTTGGGCAAAATAAGCTGATGCCTTGCGCAGAATCTCATTGGCCCGCTTGAGTTCGCGATTCTCCCGCTCCAACTGCCTGAGACGCTCGCGATCCGAACTGGATATACTGCCCCGAACTCCTTGATCCGTCTCGGTTTGCCTCACCCATTTACGCAAGGTCTCCGGCGTGCAGCCTATCTTCGATGCGATCGATTCAATTGCTGCCCACTGGGACTCGTGCTCCCCTTGGTGTTCAAACACCAGCCGTACCGCCCGCTCACGGACTTCCGGCGAATACCTCTTCATTTTGTTCATAACTCCATCCTCTCAAGAACTGGAGTCTCCGGCAATCCCGGGGCGATTCATCAACTGTGGCTAGCACCCGAGCATGAAAGTATTCAATGGAATATGCCATGTTTGAATGTTAGCAAATATGCTAACGTGAAGCTAAGGGGCGGGCGCGATAGCGACCGTCCCGCTTGAGCGCCATGTTAGGCCGCACTTTCTGCGCCATTTCTATGCCGC
>JBARHM010000124.1:0-2613 GCA_049799235.1 Gallionella sp. | reverse complement strand
CTTATCGACTCGACGATGTTCCTCGATTTGCCACATGCTGCATTATGCATATACCAATAATAGTATGTCAAGAGCGCTGTCGGTTTAGTGAAGCATAACGCCTGTCTTCAGGTGCGGGCGGCACGCGCAGCGGGCCGAACGTCACCTGCAGCACATTGTTATGCGCGCCCCGACAACTGCGCCATAGCATTGGAAAGGTTAGCCCTTGCTTGATGCTCTCGCTCAGACAGAAACGGCTCGTTTTGGTAAATGTGTGGGCGCAGCAAAAAGCTATGTAGCACTTTCGCTCTTTTCCTACGGTAGATGAACATGGGAATAATGCGATACTCCTGTCGTACGGCTTTTTCGAATTCGTCATACGTCTTCGCATTAGCTCCCAGAATAGACAAGTCTATATCCACGAGGATCGACTCATCTTTCGTATGTACTGCAACGTTGTGCTCTGTCACCATGATCAGTCGGTGAACACGAGCTGCCACTTCCGGAGAAGCAGAGTTGGCCAACAAGAATGTTGAAGCCCAATCTGCGCTCTTCCGTTCGTTATTGCTCGAAAGAGGCCTATAAATCGCATCATGAAACCAAAGGGCAATCTCAATTTCTATTGGATGTTCCGCCTGAGCGGCACAGACATCAAGGTATTTCAAGCAAGCTTGAACATGTTCCCCGGTGTGATAGTGCCTGTGCTTCTCCGAATACGCTTCGGTCAACGAGTGAAACGTGTCTTCATTGGCCCTGAAGCCAAACGCGCTCATGAGCTTTGACCATCTCTCTATGTTCATCAGACGATCCGCGGGGCATCGTCCCTTTTGAGCCCCAGAGCTTGAGCTAGATTTTTGCCGGCCAAGACCGCGTAAAGCCAAGCCTTCCTCCAGCGGTTACCTAAAAGGACGATATGAACGTGCCACCCCTTTTCCCTACGAGCACTGTAGCCGCTGTACAAGATTGTGAACGCCTCACGATCGCCAAGGAGTTCCTCAGCAAGATTTTGGGCATAGCTAATGCCCAGATTCAGCATTTCAGTGACCTCGGCAGACGAAGGCTGGCCCTGTTCAACAGGGAACGCGAGTAGATAGTAGTTACGGATTAGATCGTTGCGAATCGGCGTCAGGTGGCAAGATCTGCCCGATGCCAAATCAAGTTCTTGACCTCCAATTTGGCTAGGCATTTCAGCTCCATCTTCAAAGTGCATAACGCTCCGGTTCAGCGGCGGGACGCGCAGCGGACCGTCCGCTGCAACCGGTTGTTAGGCCGCCCTCACTGACGCACATAACGCAAGTGTGTGGCGGCTGGACCATCAAGAACCCTGTCAATGCGAAACTGCGGCCCGGGCTCGCGTAGGTTCTCGAAGAGACGCCGCCCGCCGCCGAACAACACGGGTGCCAAGGCGATTTCCAGCTCGTCGACGACACCCAGGTTCAGGTACTGCTGGATCACATCCGCGCCACCCGCGATACGAATATCACGACTGCCTGCGGATTCCCGAGCCAGCTGTAGGGCACGCTCCGGCCCGTCATTGACGAAGTAAAAGGTCGTCCCACCAGGGCGCACCCAGGGTTCGCGTTTCTCATGCGTAAGAGCGTATACCGGTGTGTGAAACGGAGCCTCCTCTGGCCATGCGACCTCGCCTTGGTCGAACATTCGCTTGCCCATGACGTTGGCACCGATGCGCTCCGTGGTGCTGCGAACCAGGTCATTGACCGGACCGGTCTCTCCGCCTGGTCCGAGCTTGAGGTTATCGCGGAAGTACTGCTGATTGAGGATCCAGGCCATCAGCGCACCCCACTTGGCGCCCCAGTTCTTGTACTCAGGCTTGCCCATGGTCATTCCTTCCGGTGCCATGTAGCCATCGAGGCTAAGCCCAATGTTGACGAATACTTTACTCATGATTCTCCTCTCGCATGTTCGGATGTCGGCCTAACGTAGAGTTAAGCGGGCTTCGCCGGCATTTTGGCGAAGCTCCGCTTGATCGCCGGGTTAGGCGACTTCACTTGATTGCAATTCCTGCCATCTTGGCAAAAGCAACAAAATCAAGTGCGGTGTTCTGGTCATGGACGATACGCCACTGGCCTTCTTGCAACTGAAAAACGTATGTAAGCCACGTGACGATTGGCGTATCTTCGGCTTTGGCGCGATATTGATATTTAACAAGTGCCATTGCCACATCTTCTCCTACTACCTTGTGAACAACTGTGCCTTCCCATACCCAATTTGGGTCTTTAAACCATTGTCTGTGAATTTCAATTGTTTCGGCTGGGGTAGTAAACGCGTGTCCATTTTGAATGATTGTATAAAGGGTGTCTCCTTTGCTGAGGTGCGACTTAAACGCCTCTATATCCCTATTGGAAATGGACGCAAAGTGTTTTTGTAGAGCCGAATCAAAATCTGGTTTCACAGGCGCGCCTCCGCTGCAAGAAGTAAGTGTAAAAAGGAAGAAAGTTATCACGGCGAGTGCCAAAGTATTTTTAACACAATTGTTTCGTTTATTGGCTAATTTCATGTGGGTTCTCCTTGATCCAAAGCGATGTGCATAGTCGCCTAACGGAGCGCAGATGAGCGACACCCCCGCAGGGACACCGTGCCCGCAGGGCGAAGGTGGCACAAGTGGGGCGTAGC
>JBARHM010000123.1:0-6412 GCA_049799235.1 Gallionella sp. | reverse complement strand
GCGACCGCGTGGCGGTGGTATGGGTAGGCTTTGATGACAACAAGCCTACCGGATTGACCGGCGCCTCGGGGGCCATGACCGTCTGGGGCGAGATGATGAAGAACATCCAGCCCGAGCCGCTGGAGCCTGCGATGCCTGAAGAGATAGAGATGGTGAATGTCGATCCGGTCAGCGGGCTGCGTTATGATGAAGGTTGCAAGGCAGGCGTTTTGCTGCCATTCATCAAGGGTTCTGCTCCGGTTGAGACGTCGCCCTGTGGGGCAACGTCCGCGGAAGCATCAGGCAAAGCTGAAACGAAGCCCGGGGTCAAACCAGACTCAGGGAAGAAAAACTGGTTCCAGAGGTTATTCGATTGAAAACAAGATTCGGTTATTTATTAGTCGCGACATTGCTGCTGTTGCTTGCCGGATGTGCAAGTGTGGCAACACAGCCATCGACTACAGGCACCCCGGCCGGGGAACAGAAACCCGGTGAGGGCGCCATCATTGCACCAGTGCCGAAATCGTCCATGTCGGACAACAAGGCTGTCATCGCTTTGCTGGACCAGGCGCAGACCGACAACACGTCCGGGCAGCGTGAAGCGGCAGGGGCATCTCTGGAGCGCGCGCTGCGCATCGAACCGCGCAATCCCTGGTTGTGGCTTGAGCTTGCTCAAGTGCGCCTCGACCAGGGACAGTATGCACAGGCTATCACCCTGGCCCGCAAATCGAACAGTTTCGCCGGACACCAAAGTCGCGTGCAAGCCGAAAACTGGCAGGTGATCGGCAAAGCACGCGTCGCGCAGGGCGACTCGGCAGGCGCCGAGCAAGCGTTCAAACTTTCAGCAGATCTGGCGCAACAGGCAAAGGCCGAGGCGGACCGAAATTCCGGATTCAACTTACAATGATCGCCGCATGGAAATGAAAAGGATTAATTCGGGCAAGCTGCGCGCCATCGGCTACGATGCGCGCACGCGGATGCTGCAGGTGCAATTCGAAGATGGCAGCACGCTGCAGTACGGCGGCGTCGGCGAGGATACCTGGCGCCGTCTCAGCAACTCGGGCTCGTCCTGGAGCTTCTATCGCGACAACATCGAGGAGGAGTTCAAGGCTACACCTGTTTCTGGCAAGGACACCGCTGGCAAGAATCCGCTCGACGAGTTATTCCGCAATCCTTAAGCCTGATTTTTTGAATGGGTATTCTTGGACAGACAGGGCCTCTTCATTTATCCTCGCCCGGCCATGCCCCAATAATTCTTTTTGATCCCCTGTTGCTGCAGGTTGCCGTGCCCATCGCGGCGTGATTCAGAATCATCAATTGAAGATCAGGGAGGAACATGCTTGAATGATGATTGATCGGAACATCACGCCGTTATTCCCGCTCAGGGACAGATTTGCCTTGCTGGCGGTTTGCCTGCTTTCCATCGTCCTTGTCACCTACCCCGTCTTCGACTTCGATCTTTACTGGCATCTTGCCAATGGGCGGGAGATGGTCAACTCAGGCCGGATCGTCAGCGAGGAAGTGTTTTCCTACACGCACCAGGGAGAAAAGTTCGCCAATCACGAGTGGCTGGGGCAGATCATTTTTTATTTGATCTGGACCGCGTTCGGTGCTTACGGCCTGATGGGATTCAAGCTGCTGATGGTCACGCTGATGGTCTGGCTGCTGTATCGCACCCTGCGCAACGAAAACATCCCGCTCGGCGTCGCCGCATTGCTGTGTGTACTGGTCATACTGGCGGGGATCAATCGATATCACGAGCGCCCCGAGCTGTTCTCCCTGCTCTACACAGCGCTGCTCGGTTTCATCCTTTATGGTTTCCGCGCCCGGAGGCTGCCCCGCCGCATGCTCTGGATCATCCCGCTGATCATGGTGACGTGGGATTGGCTGCACGGCGCTTTATATGGACTGACCTTTCTGACGCTGTTCGTCGCCGGGGAAAATGCCAAACACCGGTTACCGATGCTGCGCCATCAGCAATCGCTCTCCGTCCCGGACTTGAAGTACCTCAATCACTGCTTTGCGCTGGTCATGCTGGCCATGTTGATCAACCCGTTCGGGGTGCGCTCGTACGGGATATTTGTCGGCTATGTGCTTGGGCAGGGGAATTTCAACCAGGTCATCACCGAATACATGCCGGTTACCTGGGACGAGTTCAAGGTGTTCATCCTGATGTTCGCATGGGCCGTGCTATTGGCATTGCGAAATTGGCGCCGCATGGATCTCACACACCTGCTGTTGATGGTGGTGTTCGGTTTGACTGCGCTGCGCTTTAATCGCGCCACCAGCCTGGCGGCTATCGTGCTGGTTCCTGTCATTGCCGGCGCGCTCAGGATCGGGATACAGCAGTCGAAAAGTGTATTGGAGCGCAGATTGCATATTGCTACGATGGTCACGGCGGGCATGCTGATATTCATTCATGGCTATTCCGTCAAGTTCGGTGAGACGGAAGCTCAACCAGATAGCGACAAGTTCCATTACCTGAAGGTGTACGACCTGGCGTTCGGTTACCACATTGACGAAAGTTTCTTCCCGGTCGGCGCGGTCAACTTCATCAAGGAGCAGAAACTCGTGGGCCATTTGTATAACTCGGGCAATTTGGGCGGATATCTTTCCTACCGCATCACGCCAGAGCGCAAGATATTCCAATACAATATTTCTGTGTTCGGCGACCCGTTCTATTTTGTGCGCCATCCTGACGACTTGGCGAAATGGGATATCGGTTACGCCATCATCGATACCGAAAGCGAAATGAGCGCCCTTTTCCCCGAACATGACTGGGCGGCGGTATATCATGACGAAGCATCTGTCCTGATGGTCAGGCGCACGCCTCAGAACGCAGCCTTGATCCGGGAGCATGAGGCGCATTACTTCAATCCGGCGTTTTCCGAAACCAGCCTGCTCGAGCGTGCCGAGGATCCGGAAGTATTGCCGGTGCTGACAAAAGAAATGGGCGACTATCTGGCCTATCGCGAGGATGATCGTATCGCCGCAGTGTGGGCCAAAATATTGATGTCCCATCCCGAATTGCGAAGCCGGTCGCATATACGCCAGTTGTTCGGGAAGGTTCTCAATTACAATCATGTCGACAAGCTGGTGCAGTTGGCAAGGCACACCGGAACCCTGCTTGGCAATTGACCAACAGGAGCACTTGGCAAACCAAAAGCATCGCATAACTGAATGGCTGCCCTCTTTACTCTGCCTTTCGCTGCTGCACTTGCCAACGTCGCACATGCCGATTGACACTGCTGCATCCGTACCACGATAATCCGCCCATGATCACTTTCCCTACGATTCTTCGCTTCAGAGCCTGCCGCAGCGAAAGACTGCGCAAGGAGTGGCCTCGTGCGCGATGTGGCTTGGGGAGTAGCATATAAGCATTATTTGCTTTTGCAGCTTCCAGAAGGCCACAGAAATAGTCTGTGGCCTTTTTGATTGTGCCGTTCGCCCTGCATGTATCGGGGCGAATCGGCGACAGTGATTTTTTCGGAGAACAGGTATGTCGCTGCCGGCTGCGTTTGTCTCAGTCATCGTTATCTGGTCCACCACGCCGCTTGCGATCAAGTGGAGTGCGCTGGGAGCCGGGTTCAGTTTCGCGGTTTTCGCGCGCATGGCGATCAGCGTTTTTTTGTGCGCGGCGTTACTGGTAGTGTTGCGCATCCGCCTGCCGCTGCATCGCAGGGCGCTGCACAGCTACGTGGCGAGCGGTACGAGCATGTGGGGCACGATGGCGTTGGCCTACTGGTCATCGCAATATATCAGCTCCGGCATGATCTCGGTGCTGTTCGGTTTGTCGCCGCTGATCACCAGTCTCGGAGCGATGTTGTGGCTGAAGGAGGAATCCGTCACGGCAAGCAAATTGGCCGGCATGCTGCTGGGGCTGGCGGGGCTGGCGCTGGTGTTTCGGGGCGGGCTCGGATTGGGCGAAGGCGCGGCGATGGGATTGGTCGCGCTGTTATTGGCGGTGGTCAGCCAGGCGCTGGGTTTGGTCTGGATCAAAAAAGTGGGGGATGACAGTCCGCCGCTGGCGACGACGTTCGGCTCGCTGGTGGTCGGATTGCCGTTGTTCTTCGCGGCATGGTGGCTGGCTGACGGACACTGGCCTTCCGCGCTGCCGGATCGCGCAGCGGCAGCGATCATATATCTGGGCACGATCGGCTCTGTACTGGGTTTCATGCTGTATTACTATATGATCAAGCACTGGGACACGGAACGTATCGCGTTGATCGCCCTGATCACGCCGGTGCTGGCATTGCTGCTGGGTCATGCGATGAACAACGAGGCGGTGTTGCCGCAAGTCTGGTTCGGCACGGCATTGATTCTGCTGGGTTTGGGCCTGCACAGCTGGGGCGCACAATGGCTGGCTTATTTGTCGGCGGCAGGAAAACCAAAACATTGAAATGCAACTCTAATGGTGTCAGCATCACATGTGTTTTGAAACATAACAATCAAGCTCACTCCCTTGACGAATCTCCAACCATCTTCCGTCTGGGCGCACTTCACCACGCTGTGCGTGATACCGCGTTCCTCGCTGCGTGAGGCGGCGCTGCGCGAACATCTGATCGAGTGGGCACAGGCGCGCGGTATCACTGCCATCGTTGATGACGTGGGCAACCTGATCCTGAAGAAGACCGCCAGTACGGGTTGCGAGGCAATGCCCGGCGTGATCATGCAAGGACATCTCGATATGGTGTGCCATGTCAACGCGGGAAAGCAGCATGATTTCGAACGCGACGCAATCCGCACGGTGGTGCGCGACGGCTGGGTGATGGCGGAAGACACGACGCTGGGTGCGGACAACGGCATCGGCGTCGCGCTCGCGCTGGCTGTGCTGGAAGAACCAAACCTGATCCATCCGCCTCTGGAGGTGTTGCTCACCGTCAACGAGGAATGCGGCATGGATGGCGCGCGCGGGCTGGCGTCCGGCACGTTGCAGGGCAAGACATTGATCAACCTCGACACCGAGGAGTGGGGGCATTTCTATCTGGGCTGCGCGGGCGGCGTGGATGTGGAGGTGCGCCGCGATTTTGAGCAGGAGGATGTGCCGGAGAATTATACGCTGGTGCGGCTGGAAGTGACCGGGCTGCGCGGCGGCCACTCCGGTATCGACATCCATCTCGGGCGCGGCAACGCGATCAAGCTGCTGGCGGAAGCGCTGCGCGATCTGTCCGCGCACACCGATGTGAGATTGATCGAGATGAAGGGTGGCACGGCGCGCAATGCGATCCCGCGCGAGGCGTTCGCGATGTGCGCATTGCCAGATACTATTGCAGCGAATATCGACGTGTGGGTGCGGCACCGGCATAAGACATGGCGTGCGCAGTTCGCGGAGGCGGACGCCAACGTTTCGTTCGTGTGCCAGCATGACGATACACCGCCGGATACGGCCATTTCGATCAACGACCAGGAACGGTTGCTCGCGTTTCTCGACACCGCCGCGAACGGTGTCGCGCGCATCAGCGATGTCTTCCCCGGCGTGACCGACACTTCATCCAATCTCGGCGTGATGGTGCTGGAGCATGGCACGTTCAAAGCAACGTTCAAGGTGCGCTCCCTGCACGATGCGCGTGCCGATGCGCTGGCGGACAAGCTGGTCGAGCGTGCGGAAAGTTATTCGTTGCGCGCATGGAAAGATGGCGCGTATCCGGGCTGGACCCCAAACCCGTCATCGCCATTGCTCGATCTTTGCCAGCAGGTATACACCGTGCAATTCGGCCAGCCCGCCAGCCTGCAAGTGATCCACGCCGGACTGGAATGCGGCCTGCTCGCCGCAAGCCATCCACATCTGGACATGATCTCCTTCGGCCCGAACATTCGCGGCGCACACGCGCCGGGCGAGAGTGTTGAGATAGAATCTGTCGCACGCTGCTGGCAATTGCTCAAGGCGGTGTTGCAGGTGCTGGCGAAGGGTTAGATACGCATACATTTATAGACGTCAACTCCGAATTTGTTAACTTCCTGCGGATATAATGCGCGCCACCATGTATCGTTCTGATGCACTATACATGCTACAAACAATTATTTCGAAGGGGAAACCACACGAATAAACTGATTATCGCTGCCCTCGTTACTCTGTTTACCGCAAATGCCGCTTTTGCTGCTGATGATTGTGCAGCCAAGGCTGCCGAAAAGAAGCTGGCTGGTGCCGCAAAGAATAGCTTCATGAAGAAGTGCGAGAAAGACGCTGCTGCTGCGAAGTAAGCGGGAAAGATCCAGAAGGCGGGCAAGCGAGAGTCCTGCCCGTTCTTTACTATTTATCCATTCTTGTCTTTTGCTTGTTCGGTCGTATTCTGCCTGCGCCAGATTTCCAGAAGTATTCTGGTGACTGTGAATATCACTGGACCCAGGATCAGGCCGGAAGGACCGAAAACAATCACGCCGCCAACAAGAGAAATAAACGCGAGGACAGTGTGTATTTTCAACTGTCTTCCTA
>JBARHM010000122.1:0-6425 GCA_049799235.1 Gallionella sp. | reverse complement strand
AGATGGAAGTGACCGGGCGAAATCTGGCCGAAGGTGTGCCCCGCAGCTTCACGATTTCCAGCAACGAAGTCCTTGAAGCGATGACCGATCCGCTCAATAACATCGTCAGCGCAGTCAAGATCGCGCTGGAACAGACCCCACCGGAACTCGGTGCCGATATTGCAACCAAAGGTATGGTACTGACCGGTGGCGGAGCGCTGTTGCGCGACCTGGACCGTCTGCTAATGGAAGAAACGGGTTTGCCGGTATTGATCGCAGAGGATCCTTTGACCTGCGTGGTACGCGGTTCCGGCATGGCCCTTGAACACATGGATAAATCAACCAGCATCTTCACTACAGAATAATATTACGATATATAACCCGCCAAGAGTTGCAATGGAACGTCGTTGATGGAAAGTACGCAATCCTTCCGATTTTTCAATCGCGGCCCCAGCCCGATGGTTCGGCTGGTATTCTTCGCAGTACTGTCAATGTTGCTGCTATTTGTGGATGCCCGCTATCGATATCTGGAATCGACGCGCAGCGCATTGTCAATTCTGGTCTCGCCGATACAGCGAGTGGCTGCATGGCCGGGCCTGCTATGGCAACAGCTTGGCGATTTCTATATCACGCAGAGCAGACAACACACGCTGATATCAGAAAATGATGAACTACAACAGCAGCATCAGTTCGATGCCGCGAAATCGCAGGAATTACAATCGTTGCAGGCGGAGAACCAGCAGTTGCGCAATCTGGTGGAGCTGCCGTTGCGCAACGAATTCTCCACCCAATTGGTCGAGATCTCGTACGCCGAACGCGATGTGTTCAACCGCAGGGTGCTGGTTAACAAAGGTGAGAATGCCAATATCAGGATCGGTCAAGTGGTGATGGATGATGTCGGTATTGTCGGACAGATCACGCGTGTCTATCCATGGCTTTCCGAAGTCACCCTGATCACCGAGAAAGATCATGCCGTGCCGATACAGGTATTGCGCAACGGATTGCGCGCCATCGTGTTCGGCGCGGGCGATACCAGTCAGTTATCGTTGCGCTATATGCCGGTCAGCGCTGATGTCCAGATAGATGACATTCTGGTCACTTCCGGCATAGACGGCACCTATCCACCGGGTATCCCGGTCGCAAAAGTGATAAAAGTGGAGCGTGATCCGGCCTATCCGTTCGCTAGTGTTACCTGCTTGCCTGTGGCCGGAGTGGATAGCCACCGTCACCTGCTGGTCTTGTCTGATATGCCAAGACTGCCGGAGCGCCCGCCGCAAAAATCTGCTCAGGACAGTATCGACAAGCGCGCAAAAACCAAAAGAAAGAATTAATGCAATACACAGCCATACATGCCAGGTCTGAAATTCAGCGCCCGGTCAGCAACACTTTCATCCTGATGAGTGTGGTGGCGGCGCTGTTCATGAACGGATTGCCGTGGGGAGGCGTCTGGCTGATGCTGCGTCCCGATTTTGTCGCAGTGGTGCTGCTCTATTGGTGCATGCACAAGCCGTGGCGCCTCGGCATCGGATTGTCGTGGGCAGTGGGGATATTCGCCGATGTGGCTGATGCAAGTCTGTTCGGGCAGCACGCGCTTGCGTATTCGGTGCTGGCTTTTGGCGGTGTAGTGCTGAATCATCGTTTGCAGATGTTCGATCTGCGCCAGCAAACCACCCATGTGTTCGGCATCATGGTGCTTGCTTACTCGGTTTATGCAATGGTGCATTGGCTGGTGAACGGATATGTTGTTTGGTTGTATTTCCTCGGTTGCCTGACGTCGACTTTGCTGTGGCCTCCGCTCTGCATCCTGTTCCAGGTGATGCGACAAAAGCCTGTGGACCGTGAATGAACAAGCACGCCGAGTTTAAAAATCACCAGCGCGAGATATTCCATTTCCAGTTGCGTCTGGTCGTCAGCATCGGTTTCGTATTGTTGCTTCTGGCGATCCTGCTGTTGCGCTTCCTCTATCTGCAAACTTTTCGCCACAACTATTACCAGACGCTCGCCGAGAGCAATCGCATTTCCATCGTCCCCATCGTTCCAAAACGTGGTCTGATACTCGATCGCAATGGCGTGGTGCTGGCACGCAACTATTCCGGCTACACGCTGGAGGTAAACCAGAACAAAACGACAGATTTGGATGCCACGATAAACGAGCTGTCCACGCTGGTCGAAATCACATCCAAAGACCGCAAGCGCTTCAAGAAACTGGAAACCGAGAGCCATGACCTTGAGACGTTGATGATCAGAAATCGCTTGAGCGATGAAGAAATTGCCCGCTTCGCCGCGCAGCAATATCGGTTCCCTGCCGTTGAGATCAAGGCGCGCTTGTTCCGCGATTATCCATTTGGCGAGAAAACTGCTCATTTGATCGGTTATATCGGGCGCATCAATGAATCAGACGCGGCCCAGCTGGAACAGAGCGATCTTGCATCAAATTATCGCGGATCGGATTACATCGGCAAGACCGGTCTTGAGCAAAGCTATGAAAGCGATTTGCACGGCACCACCGGCATAGAGCAGGTCGAAGTGGATGCCGGCGGCCGGGCAGTGCGTATGTTGTCGCACTCCGTTCCGGTTTCAGGGAACACGCTCGTATTGAGCATAGATGCCAAGCTGCAGGAGATCGCAGAGCAATCGTTCGGCAACTATCGCGGTGCACTGGTGGCGATTGATCCGAACAACGGTGAAGTGCTGGCCTTCGTCAGCAAACCGGGCTACGACCCCAATCCGTTTATCGACGGGATAGATTCACAAAGTTGGGATGAGCTGAATAATTCACCCGATGTGCCGCTCAACAATCGTGCGCTGCGCGGGCAATATCCGCCCGGGTCTACGATCAAGCCTTTCATGGCTCTGGCGGGATTGAATTTCCACACGCGCAAGCCCGAGCAAACCATTAATGATCCGGGGGCATATTATTTGCCTGGCAGCAGCCGCCAGTATCGCGACTGGAAAAAGGACGGCCATGGCAGCGTGAACATGTTCAAGGCGATCCAGATGTCCTGCGACACTTATTTTTATGGCTTGGCCACCGAGCTGGGCATAGACAATATCTTTGATTATTTGTCGCGCTTTGGTTTTGGCAAGAAGACCGGCATTGATATGGAAGGCGAGACTTCCGGCCTCTTGCCATCGCAGGACTGGAAGATGAAGCGCTACCAGCAAATCTGGTATCCGGGAGACACTGTATCGGTCGGTATTGGACAGGGCTACAGCCTGGTGACACCGACCCAACTGGCTTTTGCCACAGCCACGCTGGCCAATGACGGCGTGGCATACAAACCGCATCTGGTAAAAGAAGTGCGCAGTTCGCTCGGCGACCAAAAGCGGCTGATTGCCAGCGAACCGATATATGATCTGGGCATCGATACAGCTTATCTTGATCTTGTGAAGAATGCCATGGTTGCTGTCACGCAACCCGGCGGTACCGCAGTATATGCGTCACTGGGCGCGCCCTATCACATCGCGGGCAAGACCGGCACGGCGCAAGTGATCGCGATGAAGCAGGGCGAAAAATATGATGAAAAAAAAGTCGACGAGCGGCTTCGCGACCATGCCTGGTTCATCGCATTCGCTCCCGCCGAGGAACCCAGGATAGCACTGGTGGTGCTGGCCGAGAACGGCGGACACGGGGGCGGGACGGCAGCGCCGATCGCGCGCAAGGTGCTGGACTATTATCTGCTCGGCAAGATACCCAAGCCGTTGCAGGATGTGAAAGAGAAGGAAGGGAGCGAACATGACTAGGCGGCAACTTTGGCTGCGTTTGATTGCTCATCTTGACCGCCCGCTGCTGTTGGGCATCAGTTTGTTGCTGATGACCAGTCTGCTGGTTCTATACAGCGCCGACAACGCGAGTTGGGACCGTCCGATGAGACAGATGATCAACATGTTGGTGGCGCTCACCTGTATGTGGCTGATCGCAAACCTGCCGCTGCATCATTTGATGCGCACCGCTGTGCCGATCTATGTGCTGGGCATGGTGTTGCTGGTCGGCGTGGCGCTGTTCGGCGAGATCAGCCATGGCGCAAGACGATGGCTGAATCTCGGTGTGGCGAACGTGCAGCCATCCGAGCTGATGAAGATAGGCGTGCCGTTGATGATGGCCTGGTATTTCGAGAAACACGAAGCCACGCTCACACTGAAGAACTATTTCATCGCCGCGCTGTTGCTGCTGATGCCGATTGCGCTGATCGCGCGCCAGCCCGATCTGGGAACGTCGATATTGATACTTGCCAGCGGATTTTACGTGTTGTTCCTCGCTGGCTTGAGCTGGCGCGTGATGGGTGTGATGCTGGCCGCCGCGATCGCCAGCGCGCCGGTGTTGTGGTCTATGCTGCACGAATATCAGCGCCATCGCATCATGATGCTGTTCGATCCCTCGCAGGACGCATTGGGGAACGGTTATCACACCATTCAGGCGACCATCGCCGTCGGTTCCGGCGGGATACTCGGCAAAGGTTATCTGAACGGCACGCAGACGCACCTCGACTTTTTGCCGGAGCGCACCACTGATTTCATTTTTGCGGTGTTCTCGGAAGAATTCGGCTTGCTCGGCTGCCTGATCCTGGTGGGGCTGTATTCCTTCGTGATCGCGCGCGGTTTCAGGATCACCGCGAATGCCTCCACCTACTTCACTCGCCTGATGGCCGGCTCAATCACGCTGACCTTCGCCACCTATACGTTCGTCAACATGGGCATGGTAAGTGGCATCCTGCCGGTGGTTGGCGTGCCGTTGCCGCTGATCAGCTACGGCGGGACTTCAATGCTGACTCTGCTGCTGGGCTTTGGTATGCTGATGAGCATTGAGACTCACAAGAAACTAGTCAAAACTTGATAAAGCATATAGCCGCTCGGGTATGTCACCTTAGGCGGAGACAAAAGCCGATTGATAACGGTTGCCATGTGGCTATTGATAGGAGGTTGAATGAGTAAGAAATACGGTGTGTCGTACTTTGCTATTCTGGCAATGGCTTCATTGCTGCTTGCGGCTTGCAGCAGTACGCCACAGCGCAAGGCGGAGTCCGGTGTACCCGCCGCGCAGGCCGGCGGTGGCTACCTTGCCGGAGATGGTCCGGGTGCCGATGTGCCCACCAATCTGGACGATATTCCCGATGCCGTGCCGAAGAACGAGCCGCTGAACCGTTATGCCAATGTTTCTTATAAAGCGTTGGGCAAGATTTACACGCCGTTGACCAGTACCGGTGCTTTCAAACAGCGCGGCATCGCCTCATGGTACGGCAAGAAATTCCACGGCCAACGCACTTCGTCCGGCGAGGTGTATGACATGTAAGCGATGACCGCCGCACATCCCACCCTGCCTATACCCAGTTATGCGCGCGTGACCAATCTCGCCAACCAGAAATCCGTGGTGGTGCGCGTCAACGACAGAGGCCCATTCCTGCATGACAGGGTGATCGATCTCTCCTATGCCGCCGCGCACAAGCTCGGCATCATCGGGAACGGCAGCGCGGAGGTCGAAGTGGAGAGTCTCTCCGCCGATGTCAGCATCAAGCCCATAGTCGCCAGCACAGTGCAAAGCCAACCTCTGGAAAGCAGCGCGCCCGCCTCTGCCATGTCTGCGTCTCCAGTTATTACCACCCCTGTGGCTGCTTCTTCGGCAACAACACCTCCTGTTGCAATTGCTTCAGTGGAAATCAACGATACCAGCGTGTATCTGCAACTCGGCGCATTCAAATCACAGGAAGCCGCTGAAAGTTTCCTCGGGAAGATGCGTGCTGAATTGAGCGATACCGGCAAGCAGTTGAAATTATCCAGCAAGGATGGACTGGTGCGCGTGCATATCGGCCCGTACGCCAATCAGAGCGAAGCGCGCCTCAGCGCGGAGAGTATGGAGAGCAAACTGGGTTTCAAGCCGATGGTGAATTTGCCGTAATAGAGGTGGCCGTTCGCCCTGAGGTATCGAAGGGTGAACGCACAAGGCAATCAAAATTAAAACCGCCGGTGGTAGACCGGCAACTAGTCACTTTCTTTTGCTTCGCCAAAATAAAGTAACCAAAGAAAAGGCGACCCCGGTTTGCCGCCCCTGCGTGGTACCCTGCGTTGCTCGACTGGTCAGGCGGCTGCGGAACTCGCGCTACGCGCTCAGACAGTCCTCGCCGACATCCCCTGACCAGCCTGTGCTACTCGGCGGCGAACAGGGGAAGAAAAGCAAAAACCAAAAAATCAGGTGGGCAACAAGTTGCCCACCATACTGAGGTAGATAGGCAAAAAAATCCGACTCCGGTACATTGAAGCCTACATTAATTACATGAAAACACGCCTAACGAAGTTCTTCGTACATTTGGTATGCATATCGATATGGGCTTCTTGGTCGTCTAGTTGAGCGCAGGCCATAGTCTCCTTTGATATCGAGAGTGCTTACGGCACATGAGACAGCAGCAACCGCTGAAGCAGCTGTTAATCCGTAAGATTCGCCCATCTTCCAC
>JBARHM010000121.1:0-5711 GCA_049799235.1 Gallionella sp. | reverse complement strand
GCTGGCCCAGCGCATTGTGATGATAACTTGACCAGGGATACTCCGACGGATGCGCCACCATACCTGCCCGCACCGGATTCAATTCGATATAGCGCATGCAGGTCAACAGATAGGCTTCGCTATCGATCAAGGTCGCTTTGTAGCGTCCTTCCCACAAGGTGCCGGTGCGCTGATAACAGTGGTTGTAGTACTGCACGTAGTAGCGCCCCAGCATTTGCAGGGCTTTGCTCAGGCTCTGTTCCTCATGCGGGGTGATCAGCAGATGCACGTGGTTGGTCATCAGCACATAGGCATGGAGATCGCAGCCGTGCTTGTCGCAAGCCAACTGCAATTTTTCCAGGTAGAAACGGTAATCGGCATCGGCGCAGAATATCTCGCTGCGATTATTGCCCCGCACGATCACATGCTGCGGTTGCCCGGGGAGGACGAATCTGGGTAAGCGCGCCATCAGCCACCTCTCGTTTCACGAATGAGGCAGTCTACAGCACGTTTAATCAAGAATCACTCGAGTCTGACCCCATTGATTCATGCCATTGATTCACCATTGATTCCATTGATTCCGTGTGACCCCATTGATTCCGTGTTCTTGGCCCGCCGGCCACTGGCCGCCAGAGCAGTCAGTCCGAGAGCAAGCAACACGATGGTCGACGGTTCGGGAACGGATTCGGGCCCGACTGTCACGAACTGGTCTCCCGCGAAGTGCGTCATGTCGATCGCCCCCTCGCCCGTGAAACCTCCGAGCTCATCGCCGCCCAGGTTGCCTTGCGGCGCCAGGAGCCCCGCCAGGAACTGGTTCGACCAGTAGTCATGTCCGCTTCCGTTCTGGCCAACCATTACCCGGATCGGGTCACTGACCCAATCAAGGTCGCCTAATGCAATGCCGAGCTCCAGGCCGGTCGTGACCGCGGCTGCCGCCGCCTGATTGGCCGCGCCAGTGCCACCCAACACCCCCGCCACGTTGCCGTTGTCGTACCCGACGTCAATTCCGACGGCATTGACGCCCGTGCCTGTGGTGGCCGATCCCGTAAGGCCGCCGAAGATATCGGAATAGCTGCTAAACGTTGCCGCCCCGAGATCGGCGAAGTCGATGTCGAACTTGTCGTTCCCGGCATCGGTGCCGCGACGCACGATCAGGTGATAGTCGGCGGCAAAGCCGGCGTCGAACACGAGTCCGTTCATGCGATTCGCGTTATCGTTGCCGGCGCTCGTGAACGTGGATTGGCCGCCAGCCTTGGAGTCGACAAAGATTTCCAGCTTGTTGAAATTGGCCTCGATGTTGCCGGTCAACATCAGGTACAGCTTGCCGCTGTCGATCAGACCGTAGGCGGCATCCAGTTCGCTGAAGTTGTCGCCGAATCCGGTTTCGACCGTTTGCACAGCCAAGGCTGAACCGTATTGGGCGTCCCTGGTGCCATCGACGATCGGCGCGGCCTCAGCTGGTAAGGTCGTCCGCTCCACGACCACAACCAGCAAAACCACGGCAACCAGCACTGACGCTATTCTTTTCATACCATCATCCTTAATCTTTGAAAAACTCAGGCATATCCTGTGGATTAATCTACTGTGCTCCTCAGCGGACGGCTCTAATCGCTATCGTACTGCCCTTTACCGAAATCAGCATAATCCATGCCAACAGAGAAAAGAATAACTAAATTCCATTTAATTTATAGTGTGTTAAACGTTTACGGCGCGCGTGGGAGCAGTTCGTTTGAAAAGTTTCAAAGCGAGACTGTAAAAATACTCGACACTAAAACGCGATGCTTCGGGCTTATCAAAGACCCGAATCAATGGGGTCACGATTGATTCTACATTGATTTTTTTATTCAAGCCGCATTTCGCCATGTTACTGTCGAACATCAGTTAATCGATGACGCTGTTTCCTGCAATAATTCGCGTGCCTTTGTCGCCAAAGCGTGTTCAGGATTGACTGCCAGCAACTGCTGCCAGACAGCGCGGGCTTCAGTGACTTTTCCCCTGGCATGATGCAATAACAATCCAAGATTCACATAGGCCTGCCCGAAACTCGAATCAGCGGCGATCGCGTCACGAAATGCCTGTTCGGCAAGGCCGATATCTTCATTGCGCCAATACATCGCACCAAGATCAGTCCGTGCGTTGGACAATGCCGGGTTTATATCAAGAACGCGTCTGTAGTACACAATTGAGCGAGGCGCATCGTTCATGTCGTAATAGATATTACCCAGCGATAAGGCAGCATCGATGTCGTTGATGTCGTTGTTAAGGCGTGCTTTGAGCAGGCCGATGTTACTGTTTTCGTCCATGGATTTATTTCCTAATTATCTAAAATTGCATTCAAGTTTGCCATGCTCCGGCAGATCGCCGGATATATATTTATATTATATCAGTTTGATTCAAACAGATGCCCAGCCATTTTTCCATCGTTCTTTGGTGGATTGTTGGATTGGCCAGTTGTTCTACCTGATATCCTACCAGTCGTTCCATCAAATGCATTTCGGATTCTCCGATCCCGTCCCGGTTATCCCTGAACCGAAATAGACTATGCCATACCGATCACTACGACTATCACAATCAGCAGACCCAGCATCAGATTGAACGCGATGAGTTTGCGTATCTTGCCCAACAACTCCCCCGCTTCCTTCCAGCGCTGGCTTGTGACGTTCAGGCTAAGCGGAACATACAAAGCAAAGAACACATAGCAGAAGATCAGCATCATCGCCAATCCCAGCGCCAGCATGATATGCACATGACGCGCCACATGCGCCATACCACCATACAAGTAGACCATATAAAAACCACTCGCCAGCAAAGCGCCAACCGAGCCCCATACCCAATGGAAGAAACGGCGGAACACGGCATTCCACAGTCGCAAGCGCTGCGGCGGTTCAAGTGTTTCGACGGCCGCGGGACGCAGCGCCACATACGCAAAGAACATGCCGCCTACCCAGACCAGCACAGCAAGCAGATGTATCAGTTTGAAAAATTCCATGGTTAAACCACTGTCAGTTGTTGATCAGGTTGTACGATACCGCGAAAGCAGCTGCGCTCCCATCATCGGCCGGATTCTTCCCGGCTGCCGCTGCAAGGGCGGCCCGTCGTCACAAAGCAGATAACAGTTCGCGCACCGGCCTGAAGCTTTTGCGGTGCACGAGGGATACGCCGTGTTCACGCAATGCGACCAGATGGGCTGCGGTCGGATAGCCTTTGTGGATGGCGAAACCGTAATGCGGATATCGTTCATGCAATTCCTGCATCAATTTGTCTCGCGATGTTTTCGCCAGGATCGAAGCAGCGGAAATCGATGCAATCTTGCTATCACCTTTCACGATCGCCTGGCTGGGAATACCTGTTTGAGGACAATACAATCCATCCACCAGCACCTGATGCGGCCGGATGCTGAGCGCAAGCACGGCACGCCGCATTGCCAGCAGCGTGGCTTGAAGGATATTGAGCCGGTCTATCTCTTCAACTTCGGCATAAGCCACCGACCATGACAGTGCACGTTCGCGAATGATGATGGCCAATCTATCGCGTTGACGTTCTGAAAGCCTTTTTGAATCGTCCAACCCTTCAATGGGGTTGGCAGGATCGAGTATCACCGCAGCGGCACATACCGGACCGGCCAAGGGTCCCCTGCCCGCTTCATCGACGCCACAGACATATACTTTTTTTTGATAACCAACCACTTGGCAACCGTCTTCTGGTTGCTTATAACCAGCCACTTGGCAACTGTCTTTCGGTAGCTTAGTGGAATGGCTAGTAGTTCCATCAGTGGGATGGCTATAACCAATGACTTGTCTGTCGTTGTTGGACAGCCTAGTCAGATGGCTAGTTGTTTCACCAGTCGGTCCATCAGTAGTTACATCAGGCATTCGGCAGATAGGACAAGATAGCCTGGGCAGCTTTCTGGGCTGTGTTCTGCCGCAGTGACCGATGCAAGTCGATGAATGTCTTTTCGATCTCTGCCACCGCATCCTTGTCATTGAGCAGATTAAGCAAAGCCTGGGCAAGGTTTTCCGGAGTTGCATCCTCCTGTATCAGTTCCGGAACGACGAAGCGCCCGCACAAAATGTTCGGCAAACCATAATATGGCTGGTAACTTTTACGCTTCATCAACCACAATGACAGTTCCGGCATCCGATAGGTGATCACCATCGGGCGCTTTAGCAAAGCTGCTTCCAGTGTCGCCGTTCCCGAAGCGACCAGCACAGCATCAGCAACTGTCATCGCATCCTGTGCATGACCGAACAGCAGGGTGATCGGCAGCTCCTGAGCATGGCAATCATATAGCGCCTGCTCGAAAATACCGCGCGTTTCGCGGCTGATCAGCGGCACAAGAAATCGCGCTTCAGGAAGTTTATGCAAAATCAGCTTGGCCGTTTCTATGAACGTACGGGAAAGCTGGCTAACTTCGCTTTGGCGGCTACCGGGAAGGAATGCAAAGACCTTTGCATGGTCAGGGATGCGCATCGTTTCGCGCATAGCGGCACGATCGGGTTGTTCCGGCAGAATATCGGCTAGCGGATGCCCGACATAATCCACCGGCACACCGGCCTGCTGATAGAGTGTTGGTTCATGGGGGAACAGTGCCAGCATATGCGCTACCGCGCGCTTGATCTTGTGAATGCGTTCCCCGCGCCACGCCCATATTGACGGGCTAACATAATGAACGGTCGGGATGCCATGCTGCTTGAGCGCAAGTTCCAGACCCAGGTTGAAATCCGGCGCGTCCACTGCGATGAATATGTCCGGGGGATTAGCCAGGAAATATCGGCGCAAACTGTTGCGTATGCCGACTATTTCCAGATAATGCCGAAGTACTTCTACATAGCCTCGTACCGCCAGTTTTTCCATCGGGAACAGGATTTTCATTCCCATGGATTGCATTTTGGGCCCTCCGATGCCAACGAAGCGAATATCCGGTCTGGCTTCCAACAGGGCTTCCATCAAATGGCTGCCAAGCAGATCACCAGATGCTTCTCCCGCAACGATTCCGATTTCAATCTTCTTGTGTTGCATCAGTAAACCTTTAGGCCGGAATAATCAGGCATTACATAAGGCATGGAACGCAAGAGTGCCCATTGTCCCATAAAATTTCTCCATTATTTTCTATATGATCTGAAATTGATTTTTGCTAGCGGATGATGCCACGCTCGCATGTGGCAAGAAAATCGAAAAGGATTTGCAACTCGGCGTGCTCGTCAATCTGGGCACCAATCGCCGCCTTGGCTTCGTCAAAACTCAGGCCTGACTTGTATAAGGTCTTGTAAGCGCGCTTGATGGCCATGATGGATTCACTCGAGAATCCGCGGCGCTTCAAACCTTCCGAGTTGATACCATGAGCCACGGCCGGATTGTCAGCTGCGGTTACATAAGGCGGCAAATCCTGCGACAAACGTGTCTGAAAACCGGTCATCGCATGTGCGCCGATACGCACGAATTGATGCACGCCGGATAGCCCGCCCAGAAAGACCCAGTCCCCGATGTGCACATGACCGCCCAGAGTCGCTCCGTTCGCCATGATGGTGTGGCTGCCGACCTGACAGTCGTGCGCAATATGCACATAAGCCATGACCCAATTGTCGTTACCTATGCGCGTCACGCCGACATCCTGAGCTGTGCCGATGTTGAACGTGCAGAATTCACGAATGGTGTTGTTGTCCCCGATTTCCAAACGGGTCGGCTCGTTCTTGTATTTCTTGTCCTGCGGAATCTCACCAAGAGAACAGAAC
>JBARHM010000120.1:0-5866 GCA_049799235.1 Gallionella sp. | reverse complement strand
CCTCTGGTGCGGGAGTGGCCGCATCGCACCTCCTCCCGCAATCGGCTGGCTACGCCAGTAACGTGTCGGAGGTGCGCCCCATGGTTACCGAGATACTGGGCGAAAAGGCGTTCCCTGACCTGGAAAGCCTGCCCGAGCTGCCGGATATCGTGGATGTGTTTCGCGTTTCCGAGCATGTCCCTGCCATCGTGGAGAGCTGCATCAAGCTCGGTATCAGGAATCTTTGGCTCCAGGAGGGTGTCATTAACGAGGAGGCCGCGCAACGAGCCCGTGAAGCAGGTATCACAGTGGTGATGGATCGCTGCATGTGGCGCGACTATATGCAGTTCTGCGAGCATAAGCCATGAGTCCGGCAACCAACAGCCCAGCGGTCAAAAACAAGCGACGCTGCCCATGGCCGGGCGACGACCCCTTGTATTGCGCTTACCACGACGAAGAATGGGGTGTGCCGCTGCACGATGACCGGCGCCTGTTCGAGTTCCTGATACTGGAAGGCGCGCAGGCCGGCTTGAGCTGGATCACCATCCTGCGCAAACGCGAAAATTATCGCGCCGCATTCGACGGTTTCGATGCGGCGCACATTGCCCGCTACGATGCGGGTAAAATAGCATCGCTGATGCAAAATCCGGGGATCGTGCGCAATCGTTTGAAGGTGGCAGCGGCAGTAACCAACGCACAGAAGTTTCTCGACGTGCGGGAAGAGTTTGGCAGTTTTGATGCTTTCGTCTGGCGCTTCGTCGATGGCGAGCCGATGCAGAACAAATGGCGCAGCCTCGCCGATATCCCGGCGACTACGCCGGAATCGGATGCGATGAGCAAGGAACTGAAACAGCGCGGTTTCAAGTTCGTCGGCAGCACAATCTGCTATGCCCACATGCAGGCGACCGGCATGGTCAACGATCACACTACGAATTGTTTTCGGCACGCTGAGTTGCGCAACAGAAAAGGGTAGACAGGAGATTCCAGAATGCTGTTGAAGTTTACAAAGATGCACGGCGCCGGCAACGACTTCATGGTTCTGGACGGCTTCCGCCAGGACATCGAACTCAACCCGGAGCAATTGCGCTTGCTGGCTGACCGTCACTTCGGGGTTGGCTGCGACCAGATCCTGTTGGTTGAAAAGCCCCAGAGCAAGGAGGCCGATTTCCGCTACCGCATCTTCAACGCCGATGGCGGCGAAGTGGAACAATGCGGCAATGGTGCGCGCTGTTTCATGCATTTCGTGCATGACCAGCAGCTCACCACCAAGCGCGATATCGTGGTGGAAACAAGCGGCGGCTTGATCATGCCGCGACTCGAACAGGACGGGCGGGTAACAGTCGACATGGGTGCGCCGATATTCGAGCCGGATCGGATTCCCTTCGAAGGGGGCCGCGGCACTGTGAGTGAACAGCTGAAAGTGGGCCGTAAAATACTGGACATCAGCGTATTGTCGATGGGTAATCCGCATGCCGTGCAGGTGGTGGATGACATAATACTCACCCCGGTGGAAAAGATGGGACCGCTGATAGAACATCACCCACGCTTCCCCAACCGCGTCAATGCCGGTTTCATGCAGATCATGGATCGCACCCACATCATGCTGCGAGTATATGAGCGCGGTTCCGGAGAGACTCTTTCCTGCGGTACCGGAGCCTGCGCGGCAGTCGTAGCCGGCATCCGGCGCGGTTTGCTGGGCAGCCCGGTGAATGTCGCCACGCGCGGCGGGACGCTGACCATCTCATGGGATGGTGATGGCGCTGCGGTGCTGATGACGGGACCGGCGATCACGGTATTTACTGGCGAAATCATTTTATAGGGGAAACGAATGAGAGACGAAGAAGTCGCACGATATTTGCAGGACAATCCGCAGTTCTTTGAGGATCACTCTGAAACGCTTGCCCAGATAAACCTGGCGCACCCGCACGGCGGACGCACGATCTCGCTGAGTGAACGCCAGTTGCTAGCGCTGCGCGAGAAGAATAAGGAGCTGGAAAAAAAGCTCAGCGACATGATGGCTTTCGCACAGGAGAACGATGCGCTGCAGCACAAGGTCCATGAATTCATCCTGGCATTGTTTGCCCCCAGGGAACTGGTCACGTTGCAGGAAATGATCCCGCGTCTGCTGCGGGATATTTTCTCTGTGCCGCACACGGCACTACGCTTGTGGCAACAGAATCCACCCAGCGCGGAAATACTGGCCTTTACCGATGCACTGGCTCAACCTGCATGCCTGCATCATGCTGCGCATCACACCGCAGCGTGGTTTGGTGATATCTCCACACAACTTCACTCTTTCTCCTACCTGCCATTGCATGCGGGTAGTGAAACCATCGGGTTGCTGGTGCTGGCCAGCGAAGACAAGCAACGCTTTTATCCGGGGATGGGCACCGTGTTCCTGCAACGCATCGCCGAGGGGGTCGAAAGTTCACTGCATCCCTATCTCAAGCAGCAGTCATGAATAACTGAGCCGTATGCCGGAAGTCGCTAAGCCCAACCAGCAATATTTAAGCGGCTACCTGGCCTGGTTGCGCAACGAGAAACGGTATTCCGAACTGACCGTTGAAAACTATGCTCGCGACCTCAAGCATCTTTTCGAGCTATGCGCCGACACGACGCTGGACCAGCTCAAGATCCACCACATCCGCCGCTGCATTGCGCAACTGCACAGCCAGGGCCTGGGCGGCCGTTCACTGGCACGCATGTTGTCGGCGTGGCGGGGATTCTTTAATTATCTGATGCGCGATCACGGTCTGAAAGACAACCCCTGCGCCGGGTTGCGCGCCCCCAAATCGGCCAGGACCCTGCCGCAAGCACTGTCCCCCGACGAGGCTGCGCGCCTGGTCGATCTGCCTACCGATACAGCTGAGTCGATACGCGACAAGGCGATGTTCGAGTTGCTGTACTCGTCCGGGCTGCGATTAGCAGAGCTGGTTGATCTTGATCCAATGCAGTTAGACATGAGTGCCGGCGAAGTGCGCGTGACCGGCAAGGGCAGCAAGACGCGCATCGTGCCGCTCGGCCGGTTTGCCATCGCCGCGTTGCGAGCCTGGCTGGCGGTACGCGGCCAGATCGCCAAACCGGATGAGACCGCGCTGTTCGTCGGTCAACGCGGTCAGCGCATCTCACCGCGCGTGGTGCAATTGCGCTTGCGGCAATGGGGTGTCAAGCAGGGCATTACCAGCAACGTACACCCGCATCTGCTGCGCCATTCTTTCGCCACCCATGTGCTGCAATCTTCCGGAGATTTGCGCGCGGTACAGGAGATGCTCGGCCACGCCAGCATCTCTACTACACAGGTCTACACCCATCTCGATTTTCAATATCTGAGCAAGATCTACGACGCGGCCCATCCGCGCGCAAAAAAGAAAAAAGCAAAATGAAAAAGATCGTCCTGAAGGCCGGCAAGGAAAAGTCCTTGCTGCGCAAACATCCGTGGATATTCTCCGGCGCGATCCAGCGTGTGGAAGGCGCTCCGGACAGCGGTGACACCGTGCAGGTACGCGCGGCAGATGGCCGTTTCCTGGCCCAAGCCGCTTATAACCCCCAATCGAAGATCACTGCCCGGGTCTGGTCGTGGAATGAAAACGAAGCAATCGATGCAACATTCCTCCGCAACAAGATCGCTGCAGCAATCGATGCACGTAATGCGCTACTCCCCTCTCCCGCAGGCGGGGAGAGCGCAGCGAGGGGGGCGAAGCCGGCTGGGGGTGAGGGCCGGAGCAACAGCATGCGTCTGATCCACGCCGAATCAGACGGCCTGCCTGGCTTGATCGTAGATCGCTACGGCGATGTGCTGGTGATGCAGATCGGCAGTGCCGGGGTGGAGTATTGGCGCGATACTATCGCCGATATCTTTCAGGATCTATGCAGGCCTGTGTGCATCTATGAACGTTCCGATTCCGATTCGCGCGTACTGGAAGGGCTGGAGTTGCGCAACGGCGTGCTGCGCGGTGCATTGCCCGATACCGTGGAAGTGATCGAGAACGGCCTGCGCTTTATCGCGGATGTGTCAGCAGGACAAAAGACCGGCTTCTATCTCGACCAGCGCGACAACCGCGCCCTGACCGAAACGTTGGCGCGTGATAAAGATGTGCTGAATTGTTTCTGCTACACCGGCGGCTTTTCGCTGTATGCATTGCGCGGCCGCGCGAAATCAGTGTTGTCGATAGACTCCTCGGGCAACGCGCTGCGCATCGCTGCAGAAAATCTATCCATTAACGACCTTGATGCATCGCGCGCCGAATGGATGGAAGCCGATGTGTTCCAGGCACTGCGCAAACTGCGCGACCAGGGCCGCAAGTTCGACCTGATCATTCTCGACCCGCCCAAGTTCGCCCCCACTGCGGCCTTCGCCGAAAAGGCCGCGCGAGGCTACAAGGACATCAACCTGCTCGGGTTCAAACTGCTCAAGCCGGGCGGCCTGCTCTGCACCTATTCCTGTTCCGGCGGCATCAGCACAGACCTGTTCCAGAAGATCATCGCCGGAGCCGCACTCGATGCCGGGGTGGATGCGCAGATCGTGCATACCCTGCACGCAAGCGCGGATCATCCGGTGCTGCTGAGTTTTCCGGAGGGGGCGTATTTGAAGGGGTTGGTAGTGAGGGTGGCTTAGTTAGGCCGTTCGCCCTGAACTTGTCGAAGGGCATAGTGTGCCAGCATCAAAACCGCCGGGGGTAGCCCGGCAGCTATAACCAATGACTTACCCAGCGTCGTTTGCTGGGTTATAACCAGCCACTTTGCCACCGTTCTTTGGTGGCTTAGTGGAATGGCTAGTTGTTTCACCAGTCAGATGGCTAGTAGTTTTATCAGCCACTTTTTCTTGCTTCGCCAAAGAAAAAGTAACCCAAAAGAAGGCGACCCCGGTTTACCGCCCCTGCGGGGTTCCCTCGATTAGCCGCAAGCAAGCGGGGCTGCGCAACTCGACCTGGTGGGGCGTACACCCAGCGCCCCACTGCGGGACTCGATCAGTGCTCGCCTAAACCTCCGCTCACTTGCAACTGATCGAGGCGGCGCACAGGGGATGAAGAGCGAAAACCTAAAACCGTAAATCGGATGGGCAACTTGTTGCCCGCCCAACTTTGCTATTTGGAAATAGCCAAAACAATTCGACTCCGGTACATTGGAGTCCTAGATACTGGAGACACAATGGGCGAGGCAAAAAGAAGGAAACAAAACGAACCGAATTTCGGGCGTTTCGAAAAGCCCAAGTTACCGTGGATTAGTTGGATGCCCGCCGATTGAAATTAAAGGGAACAGTCTATTCGCGAAATCTTCAAATCTAGACCCACAGGAGCTTCGCTTCGCTTTGTTATTTTGGGATCGGCTCGTATGGCCATCCTCCAGAGCTATCCACTTTGCTAGCGGCCCGGATGAAACTTTCCTTGAGAGTGCAGGGATTCTCACCAGGCCGGAGTACACCTTCTACGGTGATGCAGCCCAAGGAATAGCCAAAGGACAAATTCAAGCATACCAAGATCTCGAGCGCACCGAGCCTGGAGTTTGGGCGCTTGCGCAGGGCGAAAATTCGTTCTTGTTTAACGAAGGTCTGGTAGAAGAAGGAAAAGGAGCTTTAGTAGAACTTCATCGCGCAATTCCGATACCAAGGCACGATGTGCCGCTAGCCGAAATTCTTGAATTTAGAGAAAGACGCCGTGACGAGCTATTTTTATTAAGGCACCAACTGGAATCTTTTGTATCCGAAATTGAAGGCTCGGCGGACAAGACATTCGCTCTACATAAAAGTATCGCTGAACTAGATCACGCATGCTCAAATTTATTAGCAGTGGGAAAGGAATGGCAATTCCCAGTTTATCTCTCAAACATTAAGGCGTCTTTCAGCCTTACCCCAGAGAAATTTTTGCTGGCCATAGCGGGTGGGTGGAAG
>JBARHM010000119.1:0-1698 GCA_049799235.1 Gallionella sp. | reverse complement strand
CCTTACGAACTCCTCCATTTCAGCCTTCGCCTTAATCGCTTTATCCACTTCCAGTAGTTTCGTCAAACTCGCGACCGAGGCCTTGTAGACATCGAAGGTAATCGCTCACAGCCCGGTTTAGCGACGCTGGAGAATTGGTCTTCGCGCCGAGGGGGAAATTGGCGACACCATAGCGATGTCGCAGCCGCCGATTACGCCGGAGCAACTTGCCGCGTTGCCGCCTGAAATCCGGTCGTTGGTGCGGGCGATCATTGAGCATTATGAGCAGCAGCTCGCGGAATTGAGGGCGGAGCTGGCCGGGGCGCGGAAGACGCCGCAGAACTCATCTCTACCGCCCAGCTCGCAACATCCGCACGCCAAACCGCCTATCGGGAAACCGCGGTCGAACAAGAAGTCGGGCGGGCAACCGGGGCATCCCAAACACGCGCGGGCCTTGATTCCCGCGGAGCAATGCACCGCGGTCGTGTCACAGAAGCCCGAAACCTGCCGCCGCTGCGGAGGCAAGCTGGCCGGGAACGACCCGGTTCCGCTGCGGCACCAGGTCTGGGAATTGCCCGAGATCAAACCCCTGGTCACCGAATATCAACTCCATCGACTCTGCTGTTCCGGCTGCGGCGTAACCACCTGTGGTCAGTTGCCGCCGGGAGTCCCTGCCAGTCAGGCAGGACCACGATTGGTGGCCCTGACGGCACTGCTCATGGGCTGCTTTCGGCAGAGCAAGCGGCGGGTGGCCTTGTTTTTGGAGCAAGTCCTTGGCCAGCCTTGCTCACCAGGCTGGGTGGTCAAGCTGCAAAAGCAGGCCACGGCGGCCCTCCATGCGCCCTACGGCCAAGCCGTTCAACAACTGCCCACGCAGGATCAGTTGGGCATCGATGAAACGCCCACCAAGGAAGGTCTCGCCAAGGCTTGGCTGTGGGGCTTCGTCGCCACCACGTTCACCGTGTTTGCGATTCGCACAACTCGGGCCGCCACCATCCTCGGGGATCTCCTCACGGAACGGTTCTCCGGCGTGGCCAACTGCGATCGGGCCAAGATGTACTGGTGCTTGGATAAGCTGCAATGGTGCTGGGCTCATTTGAAACGGGACTTTCAGGCCCTGATCGATGACCAGGACCATCAGGTCAAACGGCTGGGACACGATTTGATGCGACCCACCAAAGCAATGTTCCGTCACTGGGCGCGTTGTCGCGACGGCACGCTCACCCGCCGAGGACTGAAACGTCTGATGAAACCAATCCGCCGCGAAGTGGAATCGCTCTTGCTGCGCGGCGTGTTCAGCGGCAATGGCCGCTTGGTCGGCATGTGCCAAGAGCTGTACGACCACCGTGACTGGCTGTGGACCTTCCTGGAAGTCGAGGGCGTCGAACCCACAAACAATGCCAGCGAACGCGCCTTGCGTCATGCCGTCATCTGGCGAAAACTATCGTTCGGCACTCAAAGCGCCCACGGAAGTCGCTTCGTGGAGACGATGCTGACCGTCGTCGAAACCTGCCGGCAACAATCACGCAATGCCTTCGCCTTTATTACCGCTGCCGTCGAGGCCCATTTCTCACACCAGCCCGCACCTGCACTCCTCGCTGGGACGTGAGCGATTACGGCCGCGGCACATCAATGGCCAAATTGTCATTCTGAAAATCGTCAAGTGTGAAAGGGCCTGCCTTGAAATACCGCAGCCAGCCCGGATGGTAGATTCCGACG
>JBARHM010000118.1:0-1898 GCA_049799235.1 Gallionella sp. | reverse complement strand
GTACCAGCCAAATATGTGCCGCATTTCAAAGCGGGCAAGGAGTTGAGGGAAAGGGTCAGCAACCAGAAGTCTTGATTATGGATTGAAGCGCTTCAATTGGCGGCATATCGCAAGGTATAGCCGCCATTTTTTATGCTATCGTTGTATCGGGATTTTTCGGGGTGTGTCATGCGCTTGCTCAATTGGTTGTTACGTGCAGCTTTGTTCATCTTGCTGCTCGGTTTGGCGGTCAAAAATGACGAGACAGTTAAGCTGAAGTATTTCTTCGGATTAGAGTGGGAAACAAATCTGGTGATCCTGCTGCTGGTTTTTTTTGCGGCCGGGGCGTTGGCCGGCATACTCGCGATGTTCGCCAGCCTGCTGAAACAACGCCGTGAAATCTCCCGGCTTAAGCGCGATATTCGGCTCAGAAACGAACTTGGCGGCATGAGTGAAGACCAACAAATCCCTATACAACCTTCCTGATAGATCGTTCGGTTATGGAATTTCAACTCTGGATGTTGCTGGCTTTTCCGTTGTTTTTCGGGATGGGGTGGCTGGCAGCACGCATCGATTTAAAAAAACTGCTTTCTGAATCGAGTGCGCTGCCGCAGTCGTATTTTCAGGGACTGAATTTCTTGCTCAATGAGCAACAGGACAAGGCCATTGAGGCCTTCATCGAGGTGGTCAAGGTCGATCCGCAAACCGTCGAGCTGCATTTCGCACTGGGCAGCCTGTTCCGCCGCCGTGGTGAAATCGACCGGGCTTTGCGTATGCACCACAACCTGGTGGAAAGAGCCGATCTGGATGACGATAAACGCCAGCAGGCGATCTTCGAACTGGCACAGGACTATCAAAAGGCGGGGATCCTGGATCGTGCCGAAAGCCTCTTCAGAGAACTGGAAGGAACACCGTATGCCAGGCATGCATTGGAGTTTTTGCTCGAGCTGTTTCAGAAAGAGCATGACTGGCTCAAGGCGATCGAAGTCGCACAACGACTGACAGTAGTGTCCGGACAGTCCCATGGAAATCTTGCCGCATTTTTCTATTGCGAACTGGCTAGCGAGGAAATTGCACAGGGCAATCCTGCTGAGGCCCGTGTTCATTTGCAACAGGCATTGCAGGTTCACCCGGGCTCGGTACGCGCCACGATGATGCAGGGTGACATGGCTGAAAGCGAGGGGAAACATGAGGAAGCCATCCATATCTGGAAATCCATCGAAACCCAGGACGCGCAATATTTGCCTTTGGTCGCGGAGCGGCTGTTGAATGTGTACACCAGCTTGGGGCGGGAAGCGGAAGGTCTTACCCTGTTGCGCGAATACTTGAGCAAGTATCATTCGCATGATTTGATGAATGTTGTGTTCGAGGGTGTATTGAAAAATGAAGGTCCTGCGGCCGCCTACCAATTGGTTCGCGATGAGTTGGAGCGTAACCCGTCGTTGCTGGGACTGGACAAATTACTTGAGGCACGGCTGCTGGAAATGCCGATGGACAGGCGTTCCGATGTCGAACTGGTTAAAAATCTGGTCCACAATCGCACGCGCAATCTGGCCATGTATCACTGTGCCCACTGCGGGTTCAATGCCCGCCTGTTCTACTGGCACTGCCCGGCCTGTCAGGCTTGGGGAAGTTATTCGCCTCGGCGCACTGAAGAAACAGGCGCGACACCTTGAACGACCCGAAGATCATTATCGCGCTGGATTATCCCGCTGCTGGACCCGCACTCGCGCTGGCCGACAGGCTGGATCCTGAATCGTGCCGGCTGAAGGTTGGCAAGGAGCTATTCACGGTAGCCGGGCCTCAACTGGTGGAAAATCTGATGGAGCGGGGTTACGGGGTTTTTCTGGACCTGAAATTTCTTGACATCCCCAATACCGTTGCACAAGCCTGCAAGGCCGCTGCCAGTTTGGGAGTCT
>JBARHM010000117.1:0-3611 GCA_049799235.1 Gallionella sp. | reverse complement strand
GTTCCAACACAGATCGCAGATGCGGCAGCAGGTAACGGTATTCGCCACGCAAATACAGGAAACCATTTTGGGCATTTATCACAAAGGCACATGCGGTCATGCCCTCGAACACACTGTCGGCATGGCTGTTCAGCAGGATGCGGTCCTTGAATGTGCCCGGCTCGCCTTCATCGGCATTGCAGACGACATAATGCGCATCGCCCTGCGCCTCGCGGCAGAACTTCCATTTCATGCCGGTGCTGAAACCTGCGCCGCCCCGGCCGCGCAGGCCGGACTGGATGATCTCATTCAATGTTTCATTTGCTTCACGCGACAACATCGCGCGCAGGCAGTCTCCCGTCGCAAGCTCATCGTCAAGCACCAACCCGCGGACGAGGATATTGTCGCTAACATGGAACCACTCGGAGGGCCAATCTACCAACGGTGTCTCTGCCTCAACCAGAGCAGCAATACGATCTATCTTCCCGGCACCCAGACGAGTGACCGGCATGCCGTTCACCAACAAAGCCGCACCGTGATCGCACATGCCGATGCAGGAAGTCTGGTCTATGCTGACCAAACCGTCAGCACGGGTGTTGCCGGCAATCACATCAAGTCGTTGGCATAGCAATCGCATTAATTCCAGATCGCCGCAACTGGTGCAATTGCTGAACAGAATATCGAACCGGCCGCGAGGGGTTTTGTGGAAGAAGGAATAGAACTCGACTACTGCCTCCACCTGGCTTATCGGGATATCGAGATATGCGGCAACCTCGTGTATAGCCTCATCGGAGATATGCTGGAACTGCTGTTGCAGTGCGTGCAGCACATGCAACAGGTGACGCGACTCGGCACAGGCCAGTGCGATGACCGAGCGCAGCGAACCGGTCTGGGCCGCAGTGTTCTGACTCGTGATCGAAACATTACTCAAGATGCCTCCCGTTCATCGCGCTACCCTGCAAAGGGTACTCTCAGGTCGCGTTTACGGTCAATTAAAATTCATTTCTTCCCGGGTATTGTCACGCTGCGGCCAACACCGTCCTGAATTGCATGGAATAGCCGGTTCATGACACAATCCGTGGCTTCTGGCGTACGCCATGACAGAGCACTTTTGCTGGAGGGCAGGATTCTGATTCTCGCTCCAGATAGAGTTTTAGAATCAGGTTAATTTTAAGAAATACAGGCACCATGACTACCATCGACACCATTCCACCACACGACGAGAACCAGATCATCGCGGAGCGCCGCAGCAAACTTGCCGCGATGCGCAAGGCTGGCGTGGCCTTTCCCAATGACTTCCAGCGCAAGCATCTGTCCGGCGATTTGCACAGCGAATTTGGCGAAAAAACGCATGATGAGCTGGAAGCCGCACAGATCCACGTTGTAGTAGCCGGACGAATGATGCTGAAGCGCGTCATGGGCAAGGCCAGCTTTGCGACGGTGCAGGACATGAGCGGGCGTATCCAATTGTTCATCAGCAACAACGATACCGGCGAAGAGGCACATAATGCGTTCAAGCATTACGATCTCGGAGACATCCTCGGCGCTACGGGCATGCTTTTCAAAACCAAGACCGGCGAACTTTCCGTGCGGGTCACCCACGTGCGCTTGCTGACCAAGGCATTGAGGCCGCTGCCGGAAAAATTCCACGGCCTGTCCGATCAGGAACAGAAATACCGCCAGCGTTATCTCGACTTGATCACCAACGAAGATGCCCGCAAGGTTTTCATCACGCGCACCAGGATCATCCAGGCGATACGCGAATTCTTCATCCGTCACGGATATCTGGAAGTCGAGACACCGATGATGCACGCCATCCCCGGAGGTGCGGCGGCCAAGCCGTTCGAGACGCACCACAACGCGCTGAACATGAAGATGTATCTGCGCATCGCGCCGGAACTGTACCTGAAGCGTCTGGTGGTGGGCGGCTTTGAGAAGGTGTTCGAGATCAACCGCAATTTCCGCAACGAGGGACTTTCGACACGCCACAATCCCGAATTCACGATGCTGGAATTTTACGAAGCCTATCGCGATTACCGTTACCTGATGGACTTCAGCGAGAATCTGCTCCGCGAATTGGCTAAAGAAGTCCTGGGCACGACGGTGATCAGCTACCAGGGCAGAGAACTGGATTTTGCCAAGCCATTCCGGCGGCTGACCATAGTGCAGGCGATCCAGAAATATCATCCGCAATTCACCACCGGCCAACTCAACGACCGGGAATTCGTGATTGCCGAACTTGAAGACCTGAAGGCCAAATACAAACCCCAGGATGGCATCGGCGGACTACAGCTTTCCCTGTTCGAGGAACTGGCCGAGGCGCAATTATTCGAGCCGACCTTCATCGTCGATTATCCGGTTGAAGTCTCTCCGCTGGCTCGCAGCAGCGACACCAACCCCGAAATCACCGAACGCTTCGAGCTGTTCATCGTCGGGCGCGAGATCGCCAACGGATTCTCCGAACTGAACGATGCGGAGGATCAGGCAGCCCGCTTCGACGCGCAAGTCGCCGCGAAGGATGCCGGCGACGAGGAGGCGATGTTCAAGGACAGCGATTTCGTGCGCGCGCTGGAATACGGCCTGCCGCCGACTGCCGGGGAAGGCATCGGCATCGACAGGCTGGTGATGTTGTTCACCGACTGTGCCAGTATCCGCGACGTGATCTTGTTCCCGCACATGCGCCCCGAGTAAGCGGGACGACAAAAAACTACTGCGCTCGGCATGACTTCGTTGTGTAAGGAATCAAAATGCTCATTTACCTCTATGTAAACTCCGCTTTTTCATCCTTACGCGCCTTGTCCTGCCATCGCTCGCGACGTTTTTCTTCGTCCCGTTAATCTCAACCATGCTTTCCGAGCACACCCAATCCCGTCTGTTGCAGCAGTATCCGATGCTGCGCGAATTGTCTGGAACAGACTTGGAAGATCTGCTGGCAACAGCAAACACGATGCATCTTCCTGCCGGCACGGTGGTATTCGATGAGAACCAGCCCTGCCAGGGCTTTCCGCTGCTGTTGTCCGGCAGCATCCGCGTCATCAAGGCCGCACCGAATGGGCGTGAGTTGATGCTGTATCAGGTGATGCCGGGCGAGAGCTGCATCCTCACCAGCAGTTGCCTGCTCGGACACACACGCTATCACGCGCGCGGCATCGCCGATCAGGCCCTCGAGATGGTGTTGCTGCCGCCGGCCACCTTTCAGTTCCTTATCGGCACACATGAGGCGTTTCGCAGCTATGTGTTCCACCTGTTTTCCGACCGGCTCACCGACCTGATGCAACTGGTTTCAGCGGTGGCTTTTCAAAAGCTCGATCAGCGCCTGGCGAATCTCCTGATCAACAAACCCAATCCTATCCATGCCACCCATCAGGCCCTGGCCGACGAGCTCGGCAGCGCAAGGGAGATCGTCAGCCGTCTGCTCAAGGGCTACGCTGAACAGGGCTGGGTAAAACTGGGGCGCGAGCAGATAGAGATCACCGACAAGCCGTCACTCAAAAAATTAGCCAAACCTTAGCCGTTGCTGATTGCCTGACTCTTGCCTGCAGCATTCCCCCTGTGTGATATTTGTCACAGACATGCGGGCATAACTGATCTAGCATAGCCACCTCACAGATCAAACTAAGGAGCTCAAAATG
>JBARHM010000116.1:0-2237 GCA_049799235.1 Gallionella sp. | reverse complement strand
CTATAGATGCTATCAATGAACGGTCGCGGATTCATTTGCATGAAGTGCAACCCTTACTTGAACATGCTGGTTTTGTGTTAGGAGGTAATTATACTTTTGCTCAAATTGAGACAATGCTTGGGCAGCGCCTTTTTTCAATTATTGTTCAAAATACCGATCAAGTAATAAGTCACGTTGATTCAGCAGTAGTCAGTATCAATCTTGTTGCCGATAAGCTAACAGCAAGCCTAAAAAAACAGTACCCAGATAAAAAAATTATTAGTTTTGTAATACCAAATGAATGAGCTAATTGGGTGCGAACTCAGAGTTAAAGGGGCGGCATCACAATAGCTACTTCAAGGTGGGCTGCAAGCAGCGCTATAGCCAGCTTTGCCTCTATTTATGCCGGATTAACCAGCAGACGTTTTACCTTGGCAAAAGAGAGCAGTCCGCGCAAGCGTAATTCATTGCTTTCGGTCGTCTCCATCACCGGCAAGTGCGTCACTCCGGTTTCATTGAACACTTCCAGTACGTCGCCCACGGTCGATTGCTCGATGTCCTTGATATCTACAACCCGCCAATCGCCGATCTTTTGCATGATGTCTTTTACCAGCACTTCGCCATGGCTGAGCCGGGTAAAGTGCATGTGCTGCTGCGGCTTCTCGCCCAATATATCGTAGGCGGTGAGCATTCCGACGACAGCTCTCTTTTTTTCATCTATGACGAAAGCGCATCTGACTCCAGTGTGTTTCATGTGCTCAAGCGCATCATCCAGAGGCGCTGTTTCGGGCACCGTCACAGAGGATCGTGTCCGGAAATCGATCATTACCGACAATGCCGGATTTGTTGCGCGAACATACCAGGGTTCGAAGCCGGGAATAGGAAGGCTGTCGCTTTGAACGGAATTCAATTTCAGCTTTGTGGTTGGCACCAATTTCAACATCGTGTTTGGCATATCTGGTATTCCTTCATGTATTTATGTGATGGGAAGACATAACTGCACCTGACGGGTCCCTGTTCAATAAGGTCGCCAAGTGCTTGAAGAGTATTTTCGGGCATTGATAGGGTCAACGAATACATGATGAATGGTTAGATTTGCTGATAAGCGGCACCCGGATTTGATCAAATCTTCATAGAAATGAATGGCCTTATGTATGAGTCCGGCTATCTGCCTACGGTATAATCTCCGTATTTCTGCATGGCAAGGAAGTTAGCAAATAATGGACAAACAACTGCGCGAAGCCGCATTGCAATATCACCGTCAGACACCGGCAGGGAAGATTTCCGTCAACCCAACCAAGCCGATGATCACCCAACGTGATCTGGCACTGGCCTATTCGCCGGGGGTGGCGGCGGCCTGCGAGGCTATCGTGGAAAATCCGGCAGAGGCGCGCAACCTGACCGCGCGCGGCAATCTGGTCGCGGTGATCAGCAACGGCACGGCGGTGCTGGGTCTGGGCGCAATCGGACCGCTGGCGGCCAAGCCGGTGATGGAGGGCAAGGGCGTTCTTTTCAAGAAGTTCGCCGGTATCGATGTGTTCGATCTGGAGATAGACGAGCGTGACCCCGACAAGCTGGTGGATATCATCGCCGCGCTGGAACCTACTTTCGGCGGTATCAATCTGGAAGACATCAAAGCGCCGGAATGTTTCTACATCGAGCGCAAGTTGCGCGAGCGCATGAAGGTTCCGGTGTTCCACGACGATCAGCACGGCACCGCCATCATCGTCGGCGCTGCCTTGCTGAACGGCCTCAAGGTCGTAGGAAAGGACATCAGGAAAATCAAACTGGTGGCGTCCGGTGCCGGCGCGGCGGCGCTGGCTTGCCTGGACATGCTGGTAAGCCTTGGCGTGAGCATGGAAAACATTGTTGTCACCGATACCAAAGGTGTGGTGTACAAGGGGCGCACCGTCGGCATGGATGACAGTAAGGCGCGCTACGCCGTGAAAACTGCCGCACGCACCTTGGCAGAAGTAATAGGCGGTGCAGATGTATTCCTGGGCTTATCCGCAGGCGGGGTATTGAAGCCCGAGATGGTCAAGCAGATGGCGGACAAGCCGCTGATCTTCGCGCTGGCCAATCCCACACCCGAAATTTTGCCGGAGCTGGCCAGGTCGGTGCGTCCTGATGCGATTCTGGCGACCGGGCGTTCCGATTATCCCAATCAGGTCAACAATGCGCTGTGCTTTCCTTACATTTTCCGGGGTGCGCTGGATGTCGGAGCGACAGCCATCACCGAGGAAATGAAGCGCGCCGCC
>JBARHM010000115.1:0-3694 GCA_049799235.1 Gallionella sp. | reverse complement strand
AATCGCGGCTAAAGCCGCTCCCACAAAGGCCTCGTCCCAATGAAATATCTGGGTTGAATTGAAATCCCTTATCCGCGCCTGCCGGGACGAAAATACGCAGTATTGTCGTAATACGCCGCGCTGTCATTGTCCGCCGTCCAGCCAGGCACGCCCAGCAACGGTACGGGAGAAAGATCGCGGGTGCTGCGGCAATGCTCCGGCGCAGCCAGATAGTCTGCCAACAGGCCATCCAGGTGCGCCAACTGCTGTGCCAGTGGCCAACCGAAAAACGCGGACTCTATAGCCAGCAGCAATCCCTGGGCGGTCATGCCGATGTATGGTTGCAGAGACTTCGCGTACAGGCCGTGACCAAAGATAAAAAACATCATCCCTGTAGTCGCCTGTACCCGTCGCTGCCAGAACAGCGCTTTCCATTGGTGAGCGCGCAACAGCTCGGCCAATTCAGCATCTGCATAGACCACGATCACGCCGGATTCGTCGAACAGGGTATTTGCATCACGCACTGAGCTGCGTCCGCCTTTGCTTGACGCTCTTTCCTCGATCAGTGCATCGTAATGGCGCGCATTGAGCATGGCCTTGATCCTCGGGAAGGTCAGCCACACCAGCGCATTGAGCAGGTCATGCCAGTTGTATGCGCGCGTCGCCACTTCTCCCTTGATATAACAGCGCGGCTCGTACTGGTCTTCGAATTTCAACTTGCCTGATTGTTGCGCCACGAAGCGCAACTGCATCCCGTTCTGCACGGTGACGGGAGGTTGATGTCTGGAGAGCAGCGCATTGCAATCCTGTAGCGTAGGGAAGCTGTCGGTGCGCAGTTCGGCGAGTATCGGATGCAACGGCACGAACAGGGGCGATCGAAGCAATGCTTCCCTGTCCCATTCCGGTACTTGCTTCATGTGCATCAAAGCCGGTTAAAGTAAAACATAAAGATGGATTAACAAACCGCTGTTATGGACTGATTCTACACGATATTCCAAGCTCTTCAATACGCTCTGCAAAGGCTTGCAGTTGTGTTTTGGACAAGGCGGAAAGACGCGGTGCCTCGGGTTGCAGCGATGGTCGCGCCAGGGTGTAGAGCAACACGCCCTGCAGCTTGTGTCCGTCGCGCAACAGCGCTGAGACGAACTCGAGGTAGTTATCTTCATCCTGACGCGAGGGCGGTTCCCCGTCCAGTGCGAACCAGCAAGTTTGCAGCCAGGTAGGACACAACAAGATCGACGCGATCAGGTTGTCGCGGACTTTTTTCATGCTGGTCTTGGTATTGTTGATCAGTTGCATACCTGACTCGCTGGCACGGTCCAGCTTGAACCATACTTCTCCGTTGAGCCTTGCCATGTTGCGCAAGCCTTGCTGAACATCGCTGCGATGTAGCAGGCTGCCGTTGGTGATCAGCACGGTCTTAACCGTCTCAGGTAAATCTACTTCGCGGCGCACTCGAGCGATGATGTCGACAACTTGGGAGATTTCCGTGCTGCTGGTCGGTTCGCCATTGCCGGATATCGCAATGTCGTTGATGCGCCGCGCGCCTTCAGGGACCCGGCTTTGCATGAAATCGCCATGCAGCAATTCCTTGAGAAATCCTCGCAACTCGTCTTCAAGAACGGCCAGATCTATCAAAGGTGCAGTGCCGCGTGTGAGATCGGGAACCTGGCAATAGATGCAGCGCCAGTTGCAGGCGTTGTTCGGGTTGAGATTGATGCCGACCGATACGCCCCCGGCGCGGCGCGAAACCACCGGATAGACATAGCGCAATGCCGCGCTGTCGCGGCCGTGATCAGCGGTGGTGAGAGGTTTGTTATTCAACCCTGATACTCCGTCAGCACAAAACTGCGTCATTCCGGACATCGCAGGAATGGCGGGCCAATGAATTATGTGAATTCAAGATTTACCCAGCGGCAGATATTTCGCCGGATCCACCGGCTTGCCTAAACGGCGCACTTCGAAATGGAGCTTGACCTGGTCGGAGTCGGATTTTCCCATCGCGGCGATTTTTTGCCCGCGCGCAACGTTCTCCCCTTCCTTTACCAGAACCTTGTCATTGTGCGCATACGCGCTGAGATAGGTCTTGTTGTGCTTGATAATGATCAGCTTGCCATAACCGCGCAGTCCGCTGCCGCTATAAACCACCTTGCCGGCTGCGCTGGCGTAGACCGGTTGGCCGAGCGCGCCGGCGATGTCTATACCCTTGCGATTGGCTGACTCGGAAAATTCACCGATGACTTTACCCTGTGCAGGAAGGATCCATCCCAGTCCTGACTCATCGGCTTCATCCCTTTCGTCAGGCGCTGCCTTGGCTTCAGGTTTTGTTTCGGGTTTGCTTTCAGCTTTGGCGACCAACGCAGGGCTATACTTCTGTTCCTGAACCTTTTCGATCTGTGCCATTGCTGCCTCACTATAGGCGTACTTCACCACTTTGGGCTGTTCCTTCACCAACGTTTCGATCGGTTTGGTCTCAACAATGGAGGTAGAAGAAGATCTGCCTGGAAACAAATGGATTTCCTGCCCTATGGAGATTATGGTGGGATCTTCAATATGGTTCAATTCGGCCAGCTCGTGGTAATCGAATCCGTAATTGAATGCGATGCTGTATAGCGTATCGCCCTTTTGCACGACATACACTTCGGGACGCCAATCCTTTTCATGTTGGCCACCGGTTCTTGCGGCATCACCACGCTCAACAACCGGTGCACGATGTCCGCGCGAAGCACATCCTGCGATCAACGCCGCCAGCAGCAAAAAAGCGATGTAAGGCTTGAAATTCATGACTTACCTATAAGCAGAGGGACGAATTTCACTGATTCCAGTCTGGTTTCGTGAAATCCGCTCGCATCGCGCTCGATCAAATACAGCCACTGCTCCTGAACTCCGACCGGCAGAACCATTCTACCACCGACCGCGAGCTGCTCCCGCAACACCAACGACAGTGCAGGCGCAGCAGCAGCCATGATGATGCCGTCAAAAGGGGCAGCGTCAGCGAATCCGGCGCTGCCATCCGCATAGCGCACGATGACGTTGCGAACCTTCAGTTCGCGCAACTGTTTTCTGGCGCGTTCATAAAGTGGCTGGATACGTTCCACGGTATAGATCTCACGCGCCAGTTGGGCCAACACGGCAGCCTGATAACCGCAACCGGTGCCTATTTCCAGTACCCGACCCAGCGGGCGATTGTGAGGATCCGGACCGCGCAATACTTCGATCATTCTCGCCACGATATAAGGCTGGGAAATGGTCTGGTTGAAATTGATCGGCAGCGACACATCGTCGTAAGCGCGGCTTGCCATCGCCTCGTCGACGAACAGATGGCGCGGTACCTCGAACATCGCAGCCAGTACTGCCTCGTCCTTGATGCCCTGCTCACGCAGCCGCTCAATCAGGCGTGCCCGGGTGCGCTGCGAGGTCATGCCGATGCCGTTGAGACGAGTGTTCATTCCCGGGACTGGCCGATCCAGCTGCGCACAGCATCGAGCTGGTTATATTGGGTGAGATCAATCTGCAATGGCGTGATCGAAACGCGCTGCTGCGAAAGGGCATGAAAATCCGTACCCTCCCCGGCATCCTGGGCCTTTCCTGCCGCACCTACCCAGTACACTGTTTCTCCGTGCGGATTGCTGGCTTTGACTACCGGCTCGGCCTTGTGGCGCTTGCCTAGGCGTGTAACTTCTACACTTTGACCTTGTCCGGCATGCAGTTGATC
>JBARHM010000114.1:0-1888 GCA_049799235.1 Gallionella sp. | reverse complement strand
CAATCCATCAGCACCAGCGTTTGGCGGGTGCCCGGACAAGAGTTTCTCGTACCGACTTCTACCAGCAACGCGTTGCCTTCGCTGCCGCTACCTAATGAAGAAAATCTCACCGTCTGGCTCCTGATGAATCGTGATCACTGATTGATGTGCTTGTAAATCTCCTCGGTCAGCTTTTTGGTCACGCTGCTGCTTGCTTTGTCCTGATCGGTGACCGAGACCTCGCATGCAGTGCCGCCATCCTTGATGTTGACACGATAATGTATGGCCGACTCGCTTTGCTTCCAGAACTTCAATTTTTCGGTCCAGCCGCTCTGTACTTTAAGTGGACGCAGGAAATATGTTCCCATTTCCCGATCCTTGTCTTCCACGGCCAATTCGGCGCTCTCGATGGCCAGTCCCACCCTGCGCCAGGATCTGTCGAACGGATCGTTCACCACGATGATGACGTTTCCACCGGAAATCTCGCGCAGGCTGGCCGACCCTGCAGGCTCGGGCGCGCTTCCCGTTGGTACGCTGACAGCCACCTTCGCTTCGGTCGCCGCTACCGCCTTCTTCGCCTGCGCTTCGCTGGCACCGAAACGCACCATCAGCCGCTGCAACATGATCGCCTCCAGTTCCGGATCATTGGCGCGCGGCCGCCATTTTGAACTGGTCTGGTCTTCTGTAAACACTTGTTCGATGCCGCGATGGGTTATATACACCTCGGTGCCTTCCCCGTCCTTGCTGCGCTCCAGACGCGTCAGATATTGATCTTTCTCGTTTGATGAATAGACGTTGTTGAGCACTTTGCCGAGCACATCCCGTATCGGGCTCTGCGGGATCTTGGCGCGATTCTCCACCCAGTCCGTTTCCATCACACCCGCCGCCGGATCTTCGCTCTTGATGGTCAGCCCGGTCTCCTGCCAGAAGGCCTTGACCACAGACCATACGTTGTCGGGACTTTCATTCACAACGAGCCTGCGGCGCGCGCCATCCCGTTCCAGACGGACGCCCTTGACTTCCGGCAAGACCGTGCCGGCAATGTTGATCTTTGCAGTATCGCCCTTGCTGTAATCGGAATAGGTCGCAATGGTTGCACCATCAGTCTGAGGCATTTTGTAGCGTTCATCGGTTTCCGGCGCGGTCAGGTCGGGCGGCACTTCCAGCTTGGGCACCTGCTTCGCGCGGGCACCGTAATCGATAGGCTGGTCCGTACCAAGCGTACTGCAACCCGCCAACAAAAACAGTAGCGCGCTGGAAATCCCGATTTGCAAGACTTTCATTGATACTCTCCAGCTAACAACATAGTTAATTCAAGGATACCTTCGCAGGGTTTTGAAAAACGTAGCGAGAGGCGATCAGGCAAGGCGGAAACCGGCGAAAAACCGGAGTTTACACAAAGTAAATGAGCATTTTTCGCCGGTTTCCAACGCAGCATCATCGCATCGCATAACCAATGACTTAGTTGGTGTAGTTTACCAACTTAGTCAGATGGCTAGTAGTTTCACCAGTAGTTTTTCAACACCCTGCTAGAGCACACCGGCCTGGCGCATTGCCGCCTCGACCGCCGCGTACGAGGATTGCGACAAAGGCGTCAGCGGCAGGCGCAAGATGTTTTTGATACGCCCCATGCGCGCCACCGCCCACTTCACCGGTATCGGGTTGGCTTCGACGAAGAGGTTGCGGTGCAGACCCAGCAGCCTGAAATTGATCTCGCGCGCCCTGGCCACTTCGCCGTTCAGCGCGGCGGTGCACATCTCGTGCATCAGTTTCGGCGCGACATTTGCCGTCACGGAGATAGAACCGTGTGCGCCGAGCAGCATCAAGGCCAGCGTGCTGGCATCGTCGCCGCTATACACCGCAAAATCCCTGTGAGCGCGCTTCAATAAATTGGCGCGCAGCAACAGGT
>JBARHM010000113.1:0-3166 GCA_049799235.1 Gallionella sp. | reverse complement strand
GGATTTTCCGCTACAGACACCGTATCAGGCACTGATCCTGGCGTCCATCGTCGAGAAAGAGACCGGCACGGCGAGTGATCGCAACATGATCGCCGGGGTGTTCGTGAATCGGCTTCGCAAGAAAATGCTGCTGCAAACCGATCCGACCGTGATCTATGGCATGGGTGATAGCTTCGATGGCAATCTGCGCAAGCGCGATTTGCTTGCAGATAGTCCTTACAATACCTACCGGCGCCGCGGGTTGACCCCGACACCGATCGCCTTGCCGGGTCTGGCAGCTTTGCAGTCTACATTGCATCCTGCCAAGACCGACGCGCTATACTTCGTGGCGCGCGGGGATGGAAGTTCGCAATTCTCCAGCAGTTTAGCCAAGCACAACCGTGCGGTGGATGAATACCAAAAATGATGAGGCGCCCGTGAGTAAATTCATTACTTTTGAAGGCGTGGATGGGGCCGGCAAAAGCACACATCTGGGGTGGTTTGCCGCTGCGCTGCGCCAGCGTGGTCACGATGTAGTGGTAACCCGTGAACCGGGTGGAACTCTGCTCGGTGAGCAACTGCGCGAGATATTGCTGAACCAGAGCATGAGCATCGGCACCGAAGCATTGCTGATGTTTGCTGCCCGGCTGGAACATATCGAGCAAGTCATCAAACCATCGTTAAGCGCCGGCAAGTGGGTTATTTCAGACCGTTTCAGCGATGCGAGCTTTGCCTACCAGGGCGGCGGCAGGGGATTGGACTGGGACAAACTGAAGCAGCTTGAACAATGGGTACAGGGCGATCTGCAGCCAGACCTGACTTTGTTTTTTGACGTACCAGTAGGAGTCGCACGGCAACGCTTGGCGCACAATGTATCGCTGGATCGCTTCGAGCAGGAGCATGCTGATTTTTTTGAACGGGTTCGCGCCGGATATCATCGCCGCGTCGGGGAAAAACCGCAACGCTACGCTGTGATCAATGGGGCGCAGACTGTGAATGAAGTTAAATATAAACTTGAAGAAATAGTTTTATCACTTTGATATGAAACAGATATATCCATGGCAACAAAACGACTTGAAGCGCTTGCAAGAGCTGCGCAAGCGCCCGCCGCACGGTGTTCTCTTCAAAGGGGCGAAGGGCATCGGCAAGTTCGATCTGGCTATGAATTTCGCCCAAAGTCTGTTGTGCCAACATCCGGATGAAGCTGATCTTGCCTGCGGAAAATGTTCATCCTGTCACTGGTTCGAACAGGAGTCGCACCCGGATTTTCGTTTGCTGCAACCTGAAGCGTTGAGCCTGAACGGTGAAGAAACCGAATCCGGCAAGAAGCCCAGCAAACAGATATCTGTCGATCAGGTGCGCGCGCTGGCAGATTTTGTCGGCATGTCTGCCCACCAGGGCGGCAGGCGCGTGGTGGTCATTCATCCCGCCGAGTCGATGAACACCAATGCCGCGAACGCCTTGTTGAAAAATCTCGAGGAGCCGCCACAAGGTATGTTGTTCATCCTGGTGTCGCACAAGCCGCAGCAATTGCTGCCGACCATACTGAGCCGTTGTTTGTCCTTTTCTCTTCCAGCTCCGGATGCGGCAAGCGCCACGCGTTGGCTGAAGGAGCAAGGTGTAAAGAATCCTGGCGAAGCACTTGCTGCTTCAGGTTTTGCACCGCTCCAGGCCGTCCAGCAGGATCAGCAGTTGGGCAGCGAACAACGCGCTAAATTGCTCCGCGCAGTGCGCCAGCCCGACGGATTGGACGTGTTCGCACTGGCCGAGATCCTGCAAAAAACCGAGCAGGTGCTGGTGGTGCAGTGGCTGCAACAATGGAGTTACGACTTGAGTGCGATGAAGCTGGCTGGCAGGCTGCGTTATCATCCCGGTGAGGAAGCGGCGATCAGAAAACTGGTTGAGCCTGTCGCACCGTTGAATCTGGCGCGCCTGCAAAAACATTTGCAAACAGCAAAGCGCGAAGCACAGCACACGCTCAATCCCAGGTTGTTTTTTGAATCCTTGTTGTTCGTCTACCGCCAACTGATGCTCGAGTAAATGGCATAGCAAGTAACCACCGATTATGATGAAATTTGCCGTGCCCGTTCCATCTTCTCAATTCTCTGATGGAACTACTAGCCATTCGACTAAGCCCGTGTACGGGCAAGTCGCTGGTTATCCCGCCAGCGGGCGCGGAGGCAAACGAATCGCTACGCGAGTTGCACGTTAACCATGCCTTTCGTCGATTCTCATTGCCATATCAATTTTCCCGAACTGGCCGCGAATATCGGAGATGTGCTGGCACAAATGCGCGACAACGAAGTGATCGGTGCATTATGTATTTCGGTCAACCTGGCGGATTTTCCGCAAGTGCTCGCGCTTGCCGAGCAGTATCCCCACATCTACGCCTCGGTGGGCGTACACCCCGATTACGAAGAAGTAGAAGAGCCCGATGTAGCTCATCTGGTCAAACTGGCTCAGCACCCCAGGATCATCGGCATCGGAGAAACTGGTCTGGATTATTTTCGCCTTAAGGGGAACCTGGATTGGCAACGCGCGCGCTTTCGCACGCACATCAACGCGGCCCGCGAGTCCGGCAAACCGCTCATCATCCACACCCGCGAGGCCGGGGCGGACACGCTACGCATCATGGCCGAGGAAAAGGCTGATGAAGCGAGCGGCGTGATGCATTGCTTCACTGAAACTTGGGAAGTGGCTGAAGCTGCGCTGGCGATGGGCTTTTATATCTCCTTTTCAGGTATCGTTACCTTCAAGAACGCGAAACAGCTCAAGGAGGTCGCTCAACGCGTGCCGTTGGAGCGAATTTTGATTGAAACCGATGCACCCTATCTGGCCCCGGTGCCGCATCGCGGCAAGCTCAACCAGCCGGCTTATGTGAAGCACGTTGCGGAGGAGATCGCCACGCTGCGCGGCATCACGCTGGACGAAGTGGGACGGAGTACCACCGAGAATTTTGCGCGCCTGTTCAAGCTGGGCGATATTGTCCAGTAATTTCTGCAAGTGAAATTATTGACAGGATTTCGAATATCCCTATAATGCGCAACTCGTTTTGCGGGAGTAGCTCAGTTGGTAGAGCGCAACCTTGCCAAGGTTGAGGTCGAGAGTTCGAGACTCTTCTCCCGCTCCAGGAATCCGGGGAAAGCGCAAGGCGGCCCGCTTGATGCTTTCCCCTTTTGTTTGGACC
>JBARHM010000112.1:0-2516 GCA_049799235.1 Gallionella sp. | reverse complement strand
CTATGACAGTTGGTCATAAGCGCGCCGTTAGGATAGCTGATGGTGGCGCCCTTGGCGACACTGGTCTTGGAGGCAGCGAGCCAGATCGGCCCGCTATCGCTGGAGACTTGCATATATGTATAGATCGATGCATCCATCACTTCCAATACTTTGCCTGTGTTGGGATATTTGCCAGTTGTGGCTGACTTGCCTGCGGGTGCGGCTGGTTCGGGTGCTGCAACTACGGTACCGGCAAAGGCAACCAAAGCCAGCAGGGTAATAATGGTTTTCATCATGACTTCCTTAATTAATAATAAGCGGTTTTGAAAAAGCCTCGCAATCCATAAGGCCCAATGTCGGACTTCATAAAGCCTAACAGGTTCCCAGAATACAGAAAACTCGCCTAGTTGGCAAAGCTGAAATCACCGGACAAGAAACTGAACTCTCAGGTTCTAACGCGCGCCTTACGTGGCGCGTTGACAAATAATCGGTCGTAAATCCAGCGCGGAAGCCTATTGAGCACATACCCTATCAGGCCCATTTGCCAGGGAATCACTGTGAATGAGGCTTGCCGTTCGATTGCATGCGCCATGCGCTTCGCTGCCTCTCCGGCATCCAGTATGAAGGGCATCCGGTAAGTATTGATGGCGGTCATCGGTGTCTTGATATACCCCGGACAAATCGTGACTACCTTAACCCCGCTGTCGCGCAACTCGACCCGCATGGATTCCAGATAGGAAATCGCAGCAGCCTTGGAAGCAGAGTATGCGCTCGCACCGGGGAGCCCTCGAAAACCTGCAACACTTGCAATACCGACCAGGGTCCCGGCTTGTGCCGTGCGCATCGCCGCAACGAAAGGCTGGAAGGTCTTCACCATGCCCAGCACATTGATGTCCATCACTTGTTGGAAAGCATCTATATCCTCGGCATATTCGGTCAATGTACCGGTGCTGACACCCGCATTGGCAATCACCACATCAGGACAACCGATGCGCGCGATGAAATGATTCGCGGCTTGTTGTACGGCGATTGCATCACGTACATCCAGCGCATAGCAAAGTACCTGATCTGGAAATTCTGCAGCAAGCTCTTGCAGCAATTCCCCGCGCCTGGCGAATGCAGCGACAATCGCGCCGCGCTCAAGATAATGGCGCGCCAGTGCCATACCCAATCCACTCGAAGCGCCGCTTATCACTATACGCTGTGACATATCCCGATCAAGAGAGGCCCTGCGCAGCGAATTTCTGTTTGTTGCCGGATGAACTGATTACTTTTTGCCGGACCTTGCCTTGCGCGCTATATCAATCACCTCTTTCAACACGCGGACGGTGTCATCCGGCTGCAAGCCGGTAATCACGTATTTGCCATCCACCACCAGGGTCGGGGTACCATTGACTCGATAACCGCGAACCATTTGCCTGGCGCGCACCACATTGCTTTGCATCGAAAAAGAGTTGTATGCAGCTGAAAATTTCGCTCGATCCACACCGTGCTTGGCCACAAAGTCCGTGATGGAGGCCTCATCGAACAACTCCAAGTTGTCCACATTCCAGGCACGGTAAAGTGCATCGTGTAATTTATCGAACTCACCCATACTTTGCAGCGCATACATGGTGCGTGCCATCGGCTCCATGGAGTCGCGGAAGATCGTAGGCACGAACATCAGTTCCACATCCTTGGGTTTGGTCTTTTCCCATGCGGTCAGCGGCGTGTGCAGATGAAAACAGTGTGAACATCCGTAAAAGAAAAATTCCAGGACTTCGATTTTCTTGCTGTCGGTCGGTTGCGGCGGATTCAACAATTTGTAGTCCCTGCCCAACTCCACTGCAGCGAATGCCGTGCTGCAGATGAACAATGCTGCAACAAACATCAATCCTTTGATATATTTATTCACGTATTGCTCCTCATGAGTTGATGGAAACTGGCTTATTGCACCCGGATTGGAGTACTCTCCACCCCGTTTTGTTTCAGAAAATTTCGGGTCCGATTTTCATCTTCGGCAGTTTTGTATGGTCCCAAGCGCACACGATACCATACGCCCTTCTCCGGGATATTCGCGCTTTGGACATTGGCTTCAACACCGAGCAGAGCGAGTCTGGCTTTGAGTTTTTCAGCATCATCGACATTCTGGAATGAGCCCGCCTGCAGGAGATGCGGCTCATAGACGTCAGATTGCTTGCGGTCAGATGTTTTGGCTTTGTCGGCAGTTTTGGGTGTTGCGGCGATGGTCTTATCCTGTTTGTCAGTCAGAACTTTGTAGAACTCAAAACGAGGTTTGTCGTTCACGTCCGTGTTCTCAGCCCCGGGGGGCGGAATCTGCGGGTTGGACACCGCAGGCGACTTCTCTGTCAAAGGTGCTTTTTGCAGAAACGGTGTGGGTGATTTCATCATGAACCATGCAATTCCGGCTGCAAAGCCCACCCCGATGACCATTCCAACCAGTATGCCGGCAACCAACTGGTCCTTGCTTTTGCGTTGCGCACCGGATCTGTTTCCTGTGTTGCTGCCCATATGTTCCTGTTCCTCTTAATTACCAG
>JBARHM010000111.1:0-4202 GCA_049799235.1 Gallionella sp. | reverse complement strand
GTTTCAGGCATTGCCCGCAAGCCTCCCCTGCGGGTGTCGGCAAGGCACACACCGGGCAGAGCGGGGTATGCAGATAGGGCAAGGTCTGGTCGCAGTCGCCACACCACAGTCCGTCATGGTTCATGCTGCCGCACAGCACGCAGGGTTGCGCCGGCAGGATATGCTCAATTGCTTTGCGGATGTTCAGTCTTGTGTGGCGTAAAATTGACAAGGCATGGTCCTTTCCAGGATGATGCACTGCTGTTTGTACACTCTTCCCTTGCTGTCCCGGATTGCGGGATAGGGCTGTGAGGGAACCGAAAAAACACATCATACCAACACCCGAAAATATGAATACCCAAACCATAGAATTCATCCGCCCGGTCAAGAAATCGTCCATTGCGCAACGATGGAGCGTGAAGGATGTTGAAGCCTTGTTTGAACTGCCGTTCGCCGATCTGATGTTCTACGCACAGCAGGTGCACCGTGAGCATTTCGATCCGAACGCGGTGCAGCTTTCCACCCTGCTGTCGATCAAGACCGGCGGCTGTTCAGAAGACTGCGGCTATTGCCCGCAATCGGCATTCCATTCCACCGGCGTGGAGAACCGCAAGATGCTGGAGTTGGATGAAGTGGTGAAGGCCGCCAAAGCCGCGCAGCAGAGCGGCGCGGACCGCTTCTGCATGGGCGCGGCCTGGCGCGAGCCTGGCGAAGAAGATATGGCGAGTGTGGTTGAGATGGTCAAGGCGGTGCGCGGGCTGGGCATGGAGACCTGTGCCACGCTGGGCATGTTGAGCGACGCGCAGACCGAGCAGCTGCGCGCCGCCGGGCTGGATTACTACAATCATAATCTGGACACCTCACCCGATTTTTACGGCGACATCATCAGCACGCGCGATTATCAGGACAGACTGGACACGCTGGAGCGCGTGCGAAAGGCCGGCATGCATGTATGCAGCGGCGGCATCGTCGGCATGGGCGAGAACCTTACACAGCGCGCCGGTCTGATCGCGCAACTGGCCAACCTCGATCCTTATCCGGAAAGCGTGCCGATCAACAATCTGGTCAAGGTGGAGGGCACGCCGCTGGCAAAGGTCGATGATCTTGATCCGCTCGACTTCGTGCGCACCATCGCGGTGGCGCGCATCACGATGCCTGCAGCGCGGGTGCGTCTCTCGGCCGGGCGGCAACAGATGTCCGATGCGATACAGGCGCTGTGTTTCCTCGCCGGCGCAAACTCGATTTTCTATGGCGAGCAACTGCTGACTACCGGTAATCCGGATGCTGAACGTGACCGTGCACTGCTGGATAAACTCGGTATGTATCCGATCGCCGAACAACACTAGAAATCAAGATTTCCAAGGCGCTTCGTATGCCATTCTCGGATCTGCAAAGGGATTTGGAGGGACGTGCGTCGCTGGGGCTGCTGCGCCAGCGGCGCATGCTGCAAAGCCCGCAGTCGCCGCACATCAATGTTGACGGGAAATCCTATCTGTCGTTCTGCAGCAACGACTACCTCGGCCTGGCCAATCACCCGCAACTGATCGCTGCACTGCAGCAGGGTGCGGCCAAGTATGGCGTCGGAGCGGGTGCGGCTCATCTGGTGAGCGGTCACGCACAAACACATCATGAGCTCGAGATCGCGCTGGCGGATTTTGTTGGCAAACCTGCCGCGCTGTTGTTCTCCACCGGCTACATGGCCAACCTCGGCGCGGTGCAGGCACTGGTCGGCAAGGACGACACAGTATTCGCCGACAAACTCAACCACGCATCGCTGAACGACGCGATGCTGCTTTCACGCGCAAATGTGCAGCGTTATCGCCACAACGACTTGGCGCATCTCGCACAACTGCTGGATAAAACCGGCAGCGGGCGCAAGCTGGTCGTCACCGATGCGGTGTTCAGCATGGACGGCGACTTGGCCTCATTGCGGGAAATGCTGGCGTTATGTGAACAGCGCGATGCCTGGCTGCTGGTGGACGATGCGCATGGTTTCGGTGTGCTGGGCGAAGGTGGTCGCGGGTCGCTGTCGCTTTCCGGCATCGCTTCACCGCGCATCATCTACATGGCGACTCTGGGCAAAGCAGCCGGCGTATCCGGCGCCTTTGTCGCGGCGGAAAAGGCGGTCATCGACACGCTGATCAATCACGCGCGCAGCTATATCTACACTACGGCGACGCCGCCCGCGCTGGCCAGCGCGGTGCTGTCAAGTTTGCAGTTGATAGAACAGGGCGAGGAATTGCGCGCACACTTGCAAAGCCTGATCGCGCAACTACGCAGCGGTTTGCATAAGTTGCCATGGAAATCGATGCAGTCGTCCACCGCGATACAACCCATGTTGATCGGCGACAACCGGCAGGCGCTGAAACTGAGTGAAAGTCTGCGCGATCGCGGCATCTGGGTTGCGGCGATCCGTCCACCCACCGTGCCGCAGGGGACGGCTCGGCTGCGCATCACCTTGTCCGCCGCGCATCGCACTGCCGACGTGACACGCTTGATCGAAGCACTGCATGAGCTTGCACATTGAGGTTATCGGACAGGGCAAGCCGCTGGTCATGCTGCATGGCTGGGGCATGCACGGCGGTATCTGGAACGATACGGCTGTGCAGCTGGCCCAACACTTCCAGGTGCATTGCGTCGATCTGCCGGGACATGGTGCCAGCGCACCGATTCCCGCGTTCACATTGGATAGCGTGGTCATGCTACTTGCAGCACAGTTCGATCAACCCGTCACCGTTAGCGGCTGGTCGCTGGGCGGGCAGATCGCGTTGCACTGGGCGATGCGCGAGCCGGAGCAACTGGAACGTCTGGTTCTGGTGACGAGCACGCCTTGTTTTGCCGAACGGGACGACTGGCCGTTCGGTATGCCGCCAGACATCTTGCTGCAATTTGCCGCCGATCTGGAAAAGAATCACGCCGCAACGCTGCGCAGATTCCTTGGGCTGCAAGTGCGAGGCAGCGCAGGCGAGCGAGAATTGCTGGCAAATTTGCGAGAGCGACTTTTCATTCGCGGTGAACCGGATCTTGACGCGCTGCGGGGCGGGCTGGAGATACTGCGCGATTCTGATCTGCGCAGTGTATTGCCGAAAATCAAGCAACCTGCCTTGGTCATCGCGGGTGCGCGCGATAAGCTTAGCCCGCCGGAAGCCTCGTGGTTTCTGGCGCAGACGTTGCCGAACGCGCGCGTGGTAGAGATTGAAGGCGCTGCACATGCGCCGTTCATGTCGCATCGCAAAGAATTCGTCGGACACGTGATGGAATTTTTGAGCGAGAAGCAACCATGAACGAATTTGAAATAGACAAACGCGAAGTCCGTCGCGCCTTCAGCAAGGCGGCGGCGCACTACGACGCCACCGCAGTGTTGCAGCGGGAAGTCTGCTCGCGCATGCTGGAGCGGCTCGATTACATCAAACTGCGACCAAAACGTATCCTGGATGCGGGCAGCGGCACGGGCTGGGGTACGCGCCAGTTGGCGCAACGCTATCCGGCGGCACAGATTATCGCGCTGGACATCGCCATGGGCATGTTGCAAATCGCGCGTGGGCGTTCGAACTGGTGGCAGAAATTGTTCGACGGCGCGAAACAATTGCAATTGTGCGCGGATGTCGAAGCCTTGCCGCTGACAGCGCAGAGCGTGGAGATGGTGTGGTCCAACCTCACAGTGCAATGGTGCAACGATCTGCCCGCCACCTTCGTCGAATTGCAGCGCGTGTTGAAAGTGGACGGCCTGGCGATGTTCTCCACCTTGGGCCCCGACACGCTGAAAGAACTGCGCACCGCCTTTGACGCCGTGGACGGCTACAACCACATCAACCGCTTCGCCGACATGCACGACATCGGAGACATGCTGGTGGCGGCTGGCTTTGCCGAGCCGGTGATGGACATGGAATACCTCACGCTCACCTACGATGATGTAAAAGCGGTGATGCAGGACCTGCGCAGCATCGGCGCGCACAACGCCACCGCAGGCCGCGCTCCGGGCATGCTGGGCAAAGCGAAATGGGCGCGCATCGTGCAGAATTATGAAACCCTGCGCCGCAACGGCAAGCTGCCCGCGACTTTCGAAGTCATCTACGGCCATGCCTGGAAAGTGCAGCCGAAGAAAACGGCGGACGGCAGGGCGATCATTCAGACAAATTTCAAGTTGAGCGGGAATAACCCCCCTCGGTCCGCCCTTGTCAGGGGGGAAGCGATCTCCTCCCCTGATAAGGGGAGGGTGGGAG
>JBARHM010000110.1:0-14203 GCA_049799235.1 Gallionella sp. | reverse complement strand
CTGTTGAAAAACTCGTTGTTAAAACCGTCGTGGTGTTCTGAAATTTCGTGAGTTGAGAACGTTATCACTCTTTCGGGTGCTTCAACTGGGATCTGATACCCAGTTTGTAGGTTGATCGGATGGTTTTTGCCTCATGCGGGCGCACCTATCCTGTCGATTGGCGGTCCATGTGCAAGCAACTTGGTCATGCGGCGCAAATTCTGAACGGTAGCGGCAAGTGTGAATTCGTCAGCGGCGCCATTCAGTCCGCGTAGTCGCAGGCGATCCAGTTTAAGTATGGATTTGAGATGAGCAAAGAGCATCTCGACCTTCTTGCGTTCACAGCGTGATCTTTGATATTCCGGTGTCGTGGCAATTTTCCGTGCAACGTTGCGAGCGGTCTCATGGATGCTGCGCTTTATCTTGCGAACTGCTGTATTCGGGCAGCACCGAGCTTTCATCAGGCATGTGGCGCAATCACGCTGACTTGAACTGTAGATGATGGTGTTCTCTTTGGTGGCGTGCTTACGTGGGTTCTTGAACGGGCGCCATTCACTACGCAGTGCGTTGCCAGCAGGACAGCGATATTCGTTAGCCTCTTCGTTCCATTTGAAATCGTCTCGTTCAAAAGTTCCGTCCTTGCGTTCCGTCTTGTCCCACACAGGAATATGTGGCTCGATGGCTTTCTCCTCGACCATCCAGCCCAACATAGGCGCTGAGCCATAAGCAGTATGTGCAATGAGGCGTTCCGGCTTGATGTCGAAACGTTCTTCGACGCGATCAACCATCAGCCTGGTCGACTCGACTTCTTCGGTGCGGCGTGCTGGCGTTGCTTCCACATCGAGGATCACGCCATTGGCCGTGTCGATCAGGTAGTTCGTCGAATAGGCAAAGAACGCGCGGTCGCCGGTAGCAGCAGTCCAGCGCGACTGCGGGTCACTGAGTGAAACCCGCCGGGGCATGACCTCGGCGGGCGCTTCGCCATCCAAGGCTTCCAGATATTCCCGTACAGCGCGGTTGTTAATTTCCGGATCCGACCAGTCGATGTGATCGCCCGCCGGAATGCTATCCTGATGGCTCGCATCCGCAGCCACAATGCTGGCATCTACTGCAAATCCTTCTCCCCTGACCAAGCCTGCGGACATGCAGCGGCGAACCACCTCGTCAAACACCCAGCGAAAAGCGCCGCTCTCTCTAAATCTTCCATGCCGATTCTTGGAGAAGGTGGAATGATCCGGCACGGTGTCTTCCAATCCAAGCCGGCAGAACCAGCGATAGGCCAGATTCAAATGCACTTCTTCGCATAGCCTGCGCTCGGAGCGGATGCCAAAGCTGTAGCCGATGATCAGCATGCGGATCATCAGCTCGGGATCAATGGACGGCCTGCCGGTGTGGCTGTAGTATTCAGCGAGATGTGCCGAAGATTGGTTAAGTCGAGATGCTGGTTGATGCCGCGAAGGAGGTGATTCTGGGGGACGTGGTCTTCAAGGTCGAAGGAGTAGAACAGGCGCTTTTGCTTATCCGTCTGAAACCCAATCATATCAAGGCTCCCAGCTAATTCGACATGTGAAATTATACCATTCGCAACATCAAATCTAGAGGGAGTTTTTCAACAGAATCGACACAAAGCGGAACTTCGATATTACTAATGCGGGACAACCATTCGACTTAACTTCGGTGATAGCGAAGAAGTTTGTCGATTTCCTCTATAGTGAATTTGTTGAGTTGCACAATCTTTGCCCGTGTCCGGTACATAAGAGGCAATATAGCTCGAGCCTGTTCCTTGCTGTCTACTTCCGCAATGAACCATGCCTTGTGTTCCCCATCCTTGCACCCCCAGTCTGCATTCGTGAGGAAATGGGAACCAGATTCGAGGAAGACTTTAACGGCGCGAGAGCACGCCACGGTTTCTTCTTCGTGTGGGGCTTCAATCAAAAATCTTGTCATGTCCTGATTCCTCCTCTTTTATCGCCATCCATTTTACCCAGCAACCTCTCTGTGATTATGAGTAGCATAGCTTAATGGTAAATATCCGCTATGCGGCAAACTTTCAAACGTCAGGTCTTGGCACCGAGCGGAACTTTGTGTCCCGGAATGTTCTGCCCTAAAGCCGACATTAGCAAAAATAAATTGCATTGCCGCAACGCGGATGATGGTCACGGGCAGCTCGCGATATAAATCAGTCTTTGCGGGTCAGGCACCAATCGCCGATAAAGATCGAAAGCTATTCGCGAGCAACGACTACATCACTTGAGAAAGATGAGAACCCAATCTCATATCTGCAGTGAGGATATGCTCAGTTAACCAATGCTCGAGAAACTCGATATCTTCATCCGACACTGGTTTGTTTGCCTGAAGGATTTCCTGCTGCAACTTCTTGGCGCTATTAATCAATTCCCGATGCTCCGCCTTGTGTTCTTCCATTCCCTCATATCCGTACTTCAACATCAACCGTTCCTCATGACTGAAGTGCCAGACCGTACAATTGATTAGCTCTTCCAGAACCGCCGCTAGATAATCTGGAGATTCCCCTTTCGCTACAGAATGATTGAGAATATTAAAAATATTCACCAGTTTACGGTGATCGTCGTCGATCTCATTGACTGCGACACTTAATACGTCACCCCAAACCATACTTTTCACAATAGTTCTCCTGTTTGGAAAAACAAACCCCGAAAGGGTATGAATATTTTCAGAATGATTACTACTCCTGTTTACTTGGAATCTTCGTTGGAATTCCTGGATACAGGAATAATGGAGCAACAATCAATTCAATATTATCAGATATTGCAAGGCCATGAATCATTCGATTCTTCGCCACCTTCCGGCATTGGCACTGAACTGTTCCACCAATTACATAGCCGCCTTAATGCGGAGCTTCATGGTTGGACAACAGTCTATTCCATTTGCGACTCGACTTACCTGTTTCCGACTTTAAATTGCAGGAAATCGCTCTGCTGGCGAGCTGAAAACAGACCAGGGCGGAATCTTTGGGCACACCTGCCGGAAGTGGACGCAACACCGCTAGGGCCGCGGTTGCAGGATCGACAACAGCAACTCCTGTGCGCCTAGCCAGAAAATCTGGATGCCGATGCAGAACAGCAGGAATCCAGAGATCCGCACAATGATGCCGGTACCGGTGGGGCCGAGCAGCCGCGTCAGCCGGTCGGCATAGCGATAGCACAAATAGACGGTAACCGCGATCAACGAGACCGCGCAGGCCGAAATCGCCGAGGCGACGAGGCGTTCCGGCAGGTTGCTGGGCGCGTTGGCCGCCAGCGTGATGGCCACCGAGATCGAGCCGGGGCCGATGGTAAGAGGCATCGTGAGCGGATAGAAGGCGAGCTGAGCGGCATCCCGTCCCTCGGCCAGGTGCGGCAGCGTGCTCTGCATCGGGTCGTCCGAGGTGGTGAGCAACTGCCAGGCGGTGAGCGCTACCACGATGCCGCCCGCAACGCGCAGCACCGGAAACGAAATCCCGAAGAAACGCAGCAGATAGAGTCCCCCGAACAGTGCCACGAGCAGCGTGACCCAAGTGTAGAGGCCGACCCGACCGGCGAGTCGCTCGCGATCTGCAAGCGACAGCGTGCGCGTGATCGCGAAGAACACGAACACACTTCCCAGGGGATTTACGATGCTGAAGAGCGCCGTATATTGCACCAGCAACTGGCTGAACATGTCGCTCATAGTGAAGTTCCGGTCATAGACATTACTGCTTCATTATCTCTAAGCTCTCTCTTCCGCAGGCACTTCGTCTTTGCCCTGCAACCAGACCAATACGATGCAATACACCGAAAAAATCACTGCCGTCACAATGGCGTCCAGTATCAAATTGACCGCCGGGCCCAGCGTGGTCCACTGCTGCAGCAGCGCCGTGACCCACATGAACATGAACAGGCTCGGCAGGAAACACCACGGTTCCAGCAGATCACCGATTCGCCCGATCCATGGACAGACCCAGACATTCCGCTGCCAGCCTTTGATCCGCTTGTTCGGCCACCCCATCAGTGGCAGGTGTTCCTCCTGCAAGGTCCCCTGCTTGGCTTGCTGGCCCAGGAACAAGAGATATCCACGGGCCTGATAACTCTTGTAGAGCATCACGAAAGCCGAAAGCGTTACGAGTATCCCCACGAGTGGAAGAACAAATTCCGAGGATGCTCCCACGCTCGCTGCAGAGACAAAGGCGTTGGCGATGAACCCTTGACCGATCAATATCCACATGATGCGGTGATTGGTGACGTCGTTCTCGTGCCTGATCATTTCACGAATGACCGTCGTGTAATGCTCCGGTCGAACGTCATATATAGTCTCGCTCATTCGGCTTGGATTTGGAACAGGTGGCATTGCCACGGCTTCAGTTCGACATAAAGGCCTGCATCCCGCATCTCGTCCCCGCTTCGGTCGTAGGTTTGCGTTGACAGCACGTCGATGAGGCGCCACTGCTTTCCTCTAAGCGCATCCCATGGCACCTGGACACGCGCCTGAACGGTCCCGTCAGAAAGATTAATGACGATGAAGTAGCGGTCATCGTCCTTGACCCAGCACCAGGCGAGAATATTCAGGAAACTCTGGTTGTCCGGCCAGCCGCTGCGTTCGCAAAGTCGCCATTCACCGTTGCGAAAGACATCACGGACAGTCTCTATTAGCAGGTGTCCGTAAAAGGCAATGAGGTCATGATCTTCCGGCTCTTCCGGACGACGGCCCAGGAAGACCGGTAACCTTACCTTCCTTCCCTCGAATTGTCCTTCATGCAGCAGCCTTGCCCCGGGCAGCGTGAGGATTGCCAGTGCTACAGCGCGTCCTTTTCCGTTCGGGAAGGTGACAGCCGCTCTGGGCTCGTCATGGTTCTCGATGAACCGGACCATCTTCCGCTGGTAAGCAAGATCCGCCAGCAGGTGCTGACGAACGCTCTCGGCGTTGGCGTTTTCCATCCTGTCGTAGAGTTTCTTGTCATAACAATGATCAAACCCCTGCTGTTGCAACTCCCACTCCATGTCCCAGTAGGCCTCGGCGATGAACTTGAACTCACTATGCTTCCCTTTGATCGCCGGGATGACCGTCGTCCAGTAATCGTTGGCCGGCTTTGCTCCTGCACGCGCACCCCAGGTGCGCTCGAAGATATTGTTCAGCATCAGCATCGCCATGTCGCAGCGCACCCCGTCGCACTGCGCGGCGATGTCAGTGAACGTCTCGATCACTGCGGCGCGCAGGCCGGTGTTGAATGCATTCAATTGCAACACGTCCGGCCATGCGGGAAAGTATGGGTCACGTCCGCAGGCAAACACTTTGCCTGCATGCGCCACGTACGACTGCGGGCCACGCGCCAGGTCTTCGCTGCTGCCCTGGATAAAGTATTCCGGATGCTCGCTCACCCATGGATGATCGGGCGCCACATGGTTGGGCACGAAATCGAGGACCAGACGAATGCCGCGCTTCGCGAGAGTCTTGCGTGCTTCTGCAAGTCCCTTGCTGCCGCCAAGATGTTCGTCCACAACATAGCGCCGCACGCAGTAGGGCGAACCGACATTGTCCTGCGCCACAAAGTCCGGCAGCGCTCGCCGGAAATCTTCAAGCAGCCCCGGGTTGCACATGGATATCTCGATTCCGGCAGGACTGCGCTCCCACATACCCATGAACCACACGCCATCAAAGCCATGCGCGGCGATGGCATCCCACTCCTGCTCCGGAACCGTGGCGAGTTTCACCGGCGTCTGGTATTTCCGGCTCAACTCACCCAGCCACACCCAGGTGTTGATCTCGTAAATGACCGGGTTGCTGGGCCATGGTTTCATTACGTTATCACTCCGCGTTGCGCAGCATGCGGTTATTTCTTCTTGGGCGGAAATTGCGCAAGCATCGCAGCGATCACTTCATCGATCTTCTTCTGTTTTTGCTCCGCTGTAGCAGATGGATCTACCGCGTCGGTGACCGTTGCTCGCCACACGAGCGACTTGGTCTTCGCATCCACGAAATCAATGATCAGTGTTCCCTCCTTCTTGTCGCGGCTCTTGCTTTTTCCGCCGCCAATGGAGAGCGAACCCCTCCTGCCCACGGGAATGCCGACGGACATGCCAACACCGACGGAACCACCGGAGATGATCTGGCCGGACAGCTCCATGCCGATCAGAAAATCGGGATTGTCCGCGGACATCTTGCGTCCTTTTGCCTGGAGCTGAATATCCACCGCGCTCCTGATCTTCTTGACCAGCAGTTCATCCCCGGCTGCATTGCCAGTGGCCGGCATCCAGTCAAAGGTCTTCAAGGCTTCGAAATCGGCTGCCGTGTCATAGTCGGAAGTCACCGGAAGCGGCGCGGCGTATGCGGTCGCGGCAATACACAGCATGAGTACCAGCATTACGTTCTTCATAATCATTCATCCTTTCTCTTGTGAGTGCAAATTTGGATCAACGGAGGAGGTCAGTGCCTCAACGCGACATCTATCATGTGGCCGTATGGTTCGGCCATCATTATTCAACCCAGATAGTTCAATAGCCCAAAATCCGTTCGCCCTGACCATTCGACAAGCTCATGGCAGGGTACGCCAAGCGTATCGAAGGGCTTGCTCAGGTGGTTCGATACCTCACCACGAACGGTCTTTTACACCCTATTTCGCCTATTGGATTATCTGGGTTCAATCCTGCCTCCATTTTAATGGACGGCTTGCCTTCGGCTTGGTGCATTAAAGGCATTCGTACACGTCCCCACCCCCAATGTCCAACGTGGGGGTAAACAGAAGTTAATTCGTACCACTAGGCGCTGGACTCGGTTCTGTCAACGGTGCCGGTGCATCACTCGGTGCGGCTGCAGGCGCCGGAGCAGGTTCTGCCAATGGTGCTGGTGCAGGCGTCGGTTCAGGGGCCGCAGCTGGAACTGGTGGTGCGGCCGCTGCTGGGGCCGGTGTCGGCGGACTCACTGGAGCAGCAATGCCGGCTTTATATTCTTTCTCGCTGATCTCCTTCACTTCCGAACTCTGCAGCGTGACGACGCTGCCGGTGCGGGCGTCTTTAACTTTCACTGCTCCGGTACCCACGAGCGTATCAACTTTCTCCGTGTAATACCCAGTACCCGAGTGCGGGTCTGTCACCTTGTAATAGGTGGAAGAGCACCCTCCAACAAGCAGACCGGCCAACAGACTTGCGGCTAGCCATCCATGCTTCACAGACTGTTTCATGGTCTTTTTCCTTTCATCATCGATACAAATTAGACCTCAGGTTGGCGCGAAGAAAATGAATCACCACGCCATTGAAGAATCCATGCTGCGGGGAATCTTCTTTCCCCTGAATAATATTATCAATTCCATAATTGACTTGTTTCGCATGCTAGCAGGTATAAATGTTTCCTTAATACATCATCCCCGCATCAACCGGCGCTTTTCCGGAATGCGGCTCCCTTGCCTTCAGCCAGTACCTCCTTGGGATCCAACAGGCCATACAACTGGATCATCTTGGCCACCAGCCCGGTCCAGCCGGTCTGATGGCTTGCGCCCAGCCCGGCTCCGTTGTCGCCGTGAAAGTATTCATAGAACAGGATGTGGTCGCGCCAGTGGGTATCGCTCTGGAATTTTTCGGTGCCACCATAGACAGGCCGCCTGCCCTGCTTATCCCGGAGAAATATTTTGGTCAGCCGGTCGGCGATCTCCTTGCTCACTTCGAACAGGTTCATCATCTTCCCGGACCCGGTTGGACATTCGATCTTGAAGTTGTCGCCGTAGTACAGGTAGAAATTCTGCAGCGCCCGGATGATCATCGCGTTCACCGGCATCCAGACCGGGCCGCGCCAGTTCGAATTGCCGCCGAACATGCCGGTGTTCGATTCGGCCGGCAAATAGTCCACCCGGTATTCCTGGCCATTCACGTGAAAGATGAACGGGTGCCGTTCGTGGAACTTGGAAAGCGAGCGGATTCCGTAGGGGCTGAGGAACTCGTTCTCGTCGAGCATCTTGGTCAGGATGCGCCGCAGCCGCTCCGGATTCACCAGGGCCATGATCCCGCGTTCGGCCACGCCAAAGTGACCGGGGCCGGTGGGATGGATGGTTGTCCGGAGCTCGGGCATCCGGCGCAAACGCTCCGAGATATGAGCCATCGCCCGCGGGATGCGTTCCCGCTGAGACTTCTCGACGATTGTTGTAGCGCACAGCGGCAGCAGCCCTACCATCGAACGCACCTTGAGCCGCGTGGCGCTGCCGTCCGGGAGCTGCAGCAGGTCGTAGTAGAAGCCGTCTTCTTCGTCCCACATGCCGTCCTGACCGGACCGGTTCATGCCCGCAGCGATATAGTAGAAATGCTCGGCGAACTTGATGACCATGTCTACGTAGGTGGGGTCGTGGACGGCGATTTCGAACGCGATCTCCAGCATGTTCTGGCTGAACAGCGCCATCCAGGCCGTGCCGTCCGCCTGTTCGAGGTGGCCGCCGGTGGGCAGCGGGGCGCTTCGGTCGAACACACCGATATTATCGAGGCCGAGGAAGCCGCCCTCAAACACATTCTTGCCGAAACGATCCTTGCGGTTCACCCACCAGGTAAAGTTCAACAGCAGCTTGTTGAACGCCGACTTGAGAAATTCAACATCCGCTTCGCCGCGCAGTCCCTGCTCGGTGCGGTGCAGGAACAGCGTCGCAAAGGCGTGCACCGGCGGGTTTACGTCGCTGAAGTTCCACTCGTAGGCAGGCATCTGGCCGCTGGGGTGCAAATAGACGGCGCGCAGCATCAGCTCCATCTGCTGCTTGGCGAAGTCGGGATCCACGATAGCAAGCGGCAGCGTGTGGAAGGCGAGGTCCCACGCCGCATACCAGGGGTACTCCCACTTGTCGGGCATAGAGATGATGTCCTCGTTCAGCATGTGGAACCACTCCGAGTTCCGCGCGTTCCGATAGCCGTGATGCAGCGGGTTGGAGTGGTGCTCGTCAAGCCAGCTGTCGCCGTCGAAAAAGAAAAACTGCTTGCTCCACAGCATGCCGGCGATGGCCTGGCGCATCACGCTGGCCGCGTCCGGCGAGACCGAGGTCGGGGTCACCGAGCGATAGAATTCGTCCGCTTCCTTGAGCCGGGATGCGAAGATCGCGTCGAACTCCTGCCCGAAGGGCGCGGCGGCACCTTTGGCGGTTAGGCGCAAACGCACGGTCGCCGACTGGCCCGAAGCAATCGTCGCGCGATAGTGCGCCGCCACCTTCGTCCCGGTCTTGTCGGGGTTCACCGTAGTCTTGTTGCCCTGCACCACGCAATTGTTGATGCCGTCCTTGACATACGGGTAGGCATTGGGCAGGCCGGGAAATAGCCTGTCGTTGTTCGTGGTGTTGTCGGTAAACAGCAACGGTACTTCAGAGTCGCAGGAAAAAATGAACTCGCCGAGCAGCGCATGCCTTGCCGCGACCGCGCTCGTGCCCGCGGCTGCCTTGACCTGCCTGAGCTCCGGTTTTACTGCTGCCCGGTTGGATTCGGAGATCCAGGTCGCCCAGTCGTTGCGGAACCACAGTGTCGGCAACAGATGCAGTTCGGCAGGCTCCGGCCCGCGGTTGTGAGCCGTGATCCGGACGAGGATGTCCTCGGCATCGCCCTTGGCATATTCCACGTAGACATCGAAGTAGCGGTCGTCCTTGAAGACGCCGGTGTCGAGGAGCTCATACTCCATGTCGTTGCGCGTCCGCTGTTTGTTCGTCCTTACCAGATCTTCATAGGGATAGGCCGCCTGCGGATACTTGTAGAGACACTTCATGTACGAGTGCGTAGGCGTGCTGTCGAGATAAAAATAATACTCTTTCACGTCCTCGCCGTGATTGCCTTCGCTGTTGGTTAGGCCGAACAACCTCTCTTTCAGGATCGGGTCATTGCCGTTCCACAGGGCCAGCGCGAAGCAGAGTCGCTGCTTGTCATCGGAGATGCCGGCGATTCCGTCCTCGCCCCAGCGGTAGGCGCGCGAGCGTGCATGATCGTGGGTGAAGAAATTCCAGGCGTCGCCGCCTTCGCTGTAGTCCTCGCGCACGGTTCCCCATTGCCTTTCGCTGAGATAGGGCCCCCACTTCTTCCAGAGGACCTTTCCCTCCCGGGCTTCTTCAAGTCTGTTTTTTTCGGTGGTCATGTTATCTCCTCACGTTACTTGCCTGTACTGTCGCCTTGCGTGCCCGGTTGAGTATCAGGCCGCCTTGGAATGAAAGCGCTCAAGTCGCGGCTGGTGCAGGCGTTGCTGGTGATCCGGGATGGGCGGGTCAACTATTTCCTGACAGACCTGTGGAAGTTGAAAACCAAAACCTGCAACAATTTCAAGGATGCGCAAAAACGCCCTTCGATTATTGCCGCCTGTCGGATGAAGACTGGTCTTTGGCAGCGCCATGATTTGGAGTGAAACGATTTATTGTTAATTATCAATGATATCGTATTCTATAATTCAGCTAACATTGTTGTTGTAAATCAATCTGTTTTGATGCTGCACAATTCAGTAACTGGAAAGCTTACTTCACGTGTTGGAATAAGCACTTTTGGAAAATTAATGTGACCTTACAGGCAAAGCCAATATATCGGCGCATGGCTATATTTTCAATAAGACGAACACGCTAAATTTCGTAGGTGTTTATCCTACATCCGTGCGAGCGGCAACTGGAAGCACAGGATCCGATCTTCTAGTACGGCAATCCGAGATAGAAATACCAGCTGCTGTTTCCGTCCTGCGCATGCCCGTAACCCAAGTACACGGGCCCGACCGGGCTGTCCGCCGCGACAAAGATGCTCCCGGACTTGAGCAATCCGTCCGGACTGCCCGGCACCAGCGGATCGCCGACCTTGCCGGCCTCCAGTGAAAAGCCGCCATAAGCACCCTCCAGCAGCGTACCACGCATGATACGGTGGTAATACATGAGCCGCCCGTACGAAAGATTTTCTCCATAGAGCTGGTCGGTTCGATACCCCGATTGCCGCATGAAACCACCCCACTGGAACTGGTCATAGTTCGGTAGCGGATTGGTGCCGGTCTTGCCGCCGGCCTTTAAGGCAAAGTTGAAGGTGTGATTGTTATACGAATAGACGGCGTTTAAATCGGCGCCCCACTTGGTATAGTCGACAGCAGCTCCGAGCTGGCTGGTCGAGTCGTATACGTTCAGCCGGCCGCCCCAGCCCATGCGCGGGAAATTCACGTTGTCCATACGGTCGAAAATCAGCTTCGCCGTGTATGCTCCTTGTGCGACACTCGGCTCGCCCGGCGAGAGGCTTTGCGGCCCGGTGTCGAGTTTCGGTTCGGTCTTGCCGCCTTCGATGCCGAGCCTTAACGTGCCATACTGTCGAAACTGTATACCGCCTTCCATGGCTACATGATCCGAAGAAATATCATAGCTCGCTAGGCGCTCTTCGCCTTGGTAGAGATAGGTCGAGCGTCTCGCGATGCCCGCGTTCGGTGCGACGAAGAACCACCAGCCTTCGAAATTGAGCGGCTGGTAGAACTCGGTGTACAAAATTCCGGTGTGGCCGAACTGCACATCGGTCCGCCATTCGGCGCCTAGCGAGTTGATCCAGGTCTTGCGGTAGGTGGCGAGGAGGTTATAGAAGGCATCGCCTTTGAAGTCGCTGGACAGCCCCAGGCCGAAGTGCAGGTAATCAGGCCCCCACGATTTTTCGACTGCGTCCACCGCAAGCACCCGTTTGCCCGAATCGTCGAACAAGCGATAGTTCACGTGCTCGAAATCCCCGGTGCCGTAGATCCGGCGCATGTCACCGTCTAGCACCTTCTGGTCGATCGGTTGGCCGACCTTGGTTACCATAACCTCCTGTACGGACTTCGGGTTGACACGCTTAAGATCCTCGAAGCGAATCTCGTCGACCGGGCTCAGGTCCGGCAGCACGGCAACCGTCTGGCGTTTGCGCAGCGCGGCATATTCATCTGGCGGGAGCGAAAGCTGCGCGAGCCGTTCAGCCTGCTTGCGTGCCGCTTCCTCGCCGAGGGGAGCGATCTTCGGGAGGTTGTCGAAATCTCCGGTAGAGTAGTCGCCCAGTTCGGGAGTGATCAGGATGTCGGCAGGTTTCAGCCTGGCGAGAGAGACCTGGACATTCTGCTCGGTCAGGATGCTGAGCATCTGTCCGGACACCCCGAGGATAGAAGTCAATTCGTCGCGCTTCAGCAGCGGCGTGCCGACATTCACCGCGATGATGATATCGGCGCCCATCGAGCGCGCGACTTCAACCGGCAGATTTTTGGTAAGCATGCCGTCCACCAGCATCTTGCCGCCGAACTCCGCCGGTGCGACCGCTCCGGGCACCGACATGCTGGCGCGCATCACGTTGGCGATTTCGCCATTCTTGAACACCACTTCCTTGCCGGTCACCAAGTCCGTTGCAACGGCGCGAAAAGGGATCGGCAGCTTGTCGAAATTATGGTAGCCCTTTGCCTTGGCGAGCCGGCGCAGCACTGTCTCGAGTTGCACGCCGGTGACCACGCCCTTGGGCAGCCCGAAGCCCTTATCGCCGATACCGATCTCCGGGCCGATGTATGGCAGGTAGTCATCGGACTTGCGCCGCATGGATTGCTCATCGCGCGGCGGCGCTTCCTTGAACAGGAGTTCCGTGGTGATCTCCGCGTTGATCTTCTCCATCTCGGCGACGCTGGTGCCCGTCGCATAACCGGCGCCGACCAGGGCGCCCATACTGGTGCCGACAATGCAGTCGACCGGCACGCGGTATTCTTCCAGCACCTTGAGCACACCGACGTGGGCCGCACCGCGCGCGCCGCCGCCGGACAACACCAGGCAGATTTTCGGCCGCTTGCTGCCAGCCTCCGCTGCCTTGGGTGTTTCGTCGGCCAGGGCCGCAATGGTTATCGCTGGCAGCATGATGGCAAGCGCGGTCGCGATAAGGGTTTGTGTGCGAGGGAATTTCATCGTTGTGACTTTTAGGTGATTATGCGCGCCCGCACAGCAAGACATGCCGACAAAGAAAACAACAGGAGACACCTGTCGGTGTCATTGATCTCATATGCGTCCTTCTCATCAGGAATTCGCTTCGAGCATTTAAAAGCAATTCATCCTAGGTTGCAATGTAATATATTCTGAATCTTGATATCTTCAGGTTGCATTTTCCGCCGTTTGCGGCGCGAAGGATGTTCATGAGTTCTGCAATATATACACTCCGCTTATTGGGCGTTCCATAATTTGCGACAACATGCGAGACTTGTCGCTCTGTCATTTGCAGAACATGCATGTGCAATGAATCACGGGATTCTCAATAGTCAATTGTGGATGGCTAGTCGATGGTGCGAATAACAACAATCCGAAAACACCTCTTGAGGGCAACGGGGATTGTGCTGGCTGCATTTCTGTTGTTTGTGATCGCATCCTGGATATGGATGGCCACGCTGGATCTGCAGGCTGAGCGCGCACGTTTTGAGAAGCTTGCCAGTCAGATCCTGGCGCGCGATGTACGCATCGACGGCGTCCTGAGTCTCAAGGCATCGGTATTCCCCAGGGTCTTCGTTACAAACGTCCACATTGCGAATCCTGATTGGGCGGCACAACCCGATTTTCTGGTTGTAAACCAGCTTGAGGTGGCGATCAGTCCCTGGGCTTTGCTACGCAAGCAAATCGTGATTCAGGATATCGAGCTGAATGGTGCTTCGCTCTATCTTCAACGGGGACCGGATCAGGATGCGACATGGATCTTCAATACAGATACAAAGCCGGGATCGTCGCCGACTATTATTCCTGACATTGCCGCAATGCACGTCAAAGATATTCTGATCACCTATCACCCTTTCGATCGGCCACCCGTCCGTATCGGTATCGATGAGTTGCAGGCTTCACTGGTGCATGACCAACCGGTGGCAATAAGCACAAAGACGAAATTCGGAAATTTTCCTGTGAATATCGAATTGCTGGGCGGAAATTTTGCCGAGCTGTTCGTCCCCGGCAAACGCTGGCCATTCAAAGGTACGCTGGGTACTGAAGTCCAGAATGTGGATTTTGACGGCTATGTCTCGGACACACCTACATTTAATAGTGTCGAGCTGACCATGTCCTCGGACAAACAGAAGCAGCGCAATCCGCTGTTTATTGGACGTCAAATTACACCGTTGATAGACCGCTATCGGCTGGATCTGAACGTACACAAGGAAGCCAAAACGTTTGTGGCGAAACTGTCGGGCGAGCTTTATGGTTTTGACCAGTCACGTTTGTACCAGCAGAGTCAGCGTCAGAATAATCCTGCACTGAAAATTAAGGAAATCAAAATCAATGCCCAGAGTTCAGGAATAA
>JBARHM010000109.1:0-1689 GCA_049799235.1 Gallionella sp. | reverse complement strand
AGCCTGTTATCCGTAAGCTTTGATGCAAGGGCATCAATGAGGGCAGCCCGCTTTGCCTTTTTCGGAAGGGCATAAGAGTAATTTCTCGGCATGGGACCGAAGCAGGTGCCGCCGTGCCTCCAGAGGGGGGAGCGGTTGCTTCCGGAGCGCGCCCTGCCTGTTCCCTTCTGCTTCCACGGTTTCGCTCCGCCACCGCTCACGTGTGCCTTGTTCTTCGTGGATGCGGTGCCTGCACGCTTGTTCGCCAGATGGTTCACCACGGCGGCATGCATCAGATGCGGCCTTACTTCCGTTGAAAAAAGTCCCGGAAGATCCACATCCTTCACTTTTTTGTTGTTCTGGTCTACCATTGCGACTGACGGCATTTCAATAACCCTCTATTTTCTTTTAACCAGCCTTATAGATAAGAAGCAGCCCATTGACGCCGCCCGGTACCGCTCCGCGGACAAACAATAGATTCTGATCCGGCCGGACATCGACGATCTCTAAATTCTTAATAGTCTGATTCACCACTCCCATATGTCCGGGAAGTTTTTTACCCGGCCATACCCGTGACGGATACGCACTGGCGCCGATCGATCCCGGCGCGCGGTTGAACATGGAGCCATGGCCGCCGGGTCCGCCTGCAAAATTGTGCCTCTTCATTACGCCCGCAAACCCCTTGCCCTTGGTGACGCCGCTCACGGCGATCAATTCGCCTTTTTTGAAAATGTCAGCGGTCACCACCTGCCCCTGCTCAAAGTCGCCGGTGCGGAACTCCCGCAGGAACCGGTGGGGCTGCACATTCGACTTTTTAAAGTGGCCGGCAAGGGCCTTCGTAATGCGGCCCTGTTTTTTTTCCTCTTCAAACGCAAGCTGGACTGACTCATATCCATCGTGTTCTGCGGTCTTTTTCTGCACCACCGTACACGGGCCTGCCTGGATAACGGTGACCGGGATGAGCTCCCCGCCGCTGAAATGCTGGCTCATGCCTATCTTTTTCCCGATGATTCCCTTGTTCATTGCCTATCCCCTCACCCACGCCAAGGCGTGGCCGTTTCTTTATCTAGAGCTTGATCTCCACATCAACGCCTGCCGCAAGATCAAGCTTCATAAGCGCATCCACGGTCTGTGGCGTGGGATCCAGAATATCCATCAGCCGTTTATGTGTCCTGATCTCAAACTGCTCACGAGACTTTTTGTCTACATGGGGAGAGCGGAGCACCGTCCAGCGATTGATCCTGGTCGGGAGCGGAATGGGGCCTGACACCTTGGCTCCAGTCCTCTTTGCCGTATCCATAATTTCCACCGCAGACTGGTCGAGCAGCCTGTGGTCGTATCCTTTTAATCGTATTCTGATCTTCTGTGTCACGTGCTTTTCCTTCCCCAATTAGTACGGGCGAATGTTCTATGCGCTCCTACTCGATTACCTCGGTAATGACCCCTGCGCCCACGGTCCTGCCGCCCTCGCGGATGGCAAAACGAAGACCCTTGTCCATGGCGATCGGGGTGATCAGTTCTACGGTGCACGTCATGTTGTCGCCCGGCATTACCATCTCCACGCCTTCCGCAAGCGTCACCACTCCCGTAACGTCCGTGGTGCGGAAGTAAAACTGGGGGCGGTATCCTTTGAAGAAGGGCGTATGGCGGCCGCCTTCTTCCTTCGTCAGTACGTATGCCTCGGCCTTGAACTTGGTGTGGGGTGTGATG
>JBARHM010000108.1:0-1637 GCA_049799235.1 Gallionella sp. | reverse complement strand
GTCCTTCTGGCGTTGCAGCGCCAGCATGTCCTTCTTCAGGTCGATGCCGCTTTCCTTCTTGAATTCTTCCACCAGATATTCGTTCACGCGCATGTCGAAGTCTTCGCCGCCCAGGAAGGTGTCGCCGTTGGTGGACATCACTTCGAACTGGTGCTCACCCTCGATCTCGGCGATGTCGATGATGGAGATGTCGAACGTGCCGCCACCCAGGTCATACACCGCGATCTTGCGGTCGCCTTCCTGCTTGTCGAGGCCGAACGCCAGCGCGGCAGCGGTTGGTTCGTTGATGATGCGTTTCACTTCCAGACCGGCGATGCGACCCGCATCCTTGGTGGCCTGGCGCTGTGAGTCGTTGAAGTAGGCCGGCACTGTTATGACAGCTTCGGTGACGGATTCACCCAGATAGTCCTCGGCGGTCTTCTTCATCTTCATCAATACTTGCGCGGACACTTCCGGTGCGGAGATCTCCTTGTCGCGTACTTTTACCCACGCGTCGCCGTTCTTGGCCTTGATGATGCTGAACGGGACCATGGCGATGTCCTTCTGCACCATCTTCTCATCGAAGCGGCGGCCGATCAGGCGCTTTACACCATAAAGCGTATTCTTCGGGTTGGTCACGGCCTGACGCTTGGCGGGCGCGCCCACCAGGATCTCGCCGTCTTCCATGTAAGCGATGATGGACGGGGTCGTGCGGGCACCCTCAGCGTTCTCGATCACTTTGGTCTTGCCGTTCTCCATGATCGCCACGCAGGAATTTGTCGTACCCAGGTCAATGCCGATGATTTTTCCCATGATGTTTTCCTTTCAGTTGAATGCTTAGAGATTGAATACTGTTGCTGCCTTGCCGCTTAACATCAGGGCGTCGCTGGATATTTCAAGTGCTTAATATGGAGAAGGGGGAAGTGGGAAGGGAGAAGGGTAAAACCGCGCTCACTTAATTCGGAAAGGAATTTTACCCTTCTCCCTTCCCACTTTACCCTTCCCGTCTTATTCCTTGCCCTTGCTCACCATCACCATCGCCGGGCGCAGCACGCGGTCATTCAGCGCATAACCTTTCTGCATCACGCTGACCACGGTGTTGGCCGGCTCGTCGCTGTCCACCATGCCGATCGCCTGATGCTGGTGGGCGTCGAATTTATCGCCGACCGGGTTGATTTCCTTGATATTGAATTTTTCGAACACGCCGGAAAGCTGCTTCAGCGTAAGTTCCATGCCACTCTTGAAGCTTTCCACGGTCGCCTCTTTCACGGACAGGCCGGCTTCCAGGCTGTCCTTGACTGCCAGTATCTCGCTGGAGAAACGCTCCACGGCGAACTTGTGCGCCTTGCTTACATCCTCGGCCGCGCGCCTGCGGATGTTCTCTCCCTCGGCCTTGGCATACATCCATGCATCGTAGTGTTCCTGGGCCTTGCGTTCGGCTTCCTTGAGCATCTCTTCCAGGCTGGGTATCGACTCTTTTGCCTGTGTTGCGGCAATTTCAGCGCTTGCCGTGGCCGCTTGCTGCTCGAGTTGCTCGATCTGCCGGTTGTTCTCGTTCTGTTCCATGCTGCCCTCCAGGTTTCGACTGGTGGTTATTGGGGGCGTTGTCTTGCATTTCAAGTGCAGGTACGAAATTATTTTGCTGCGTGAGATAATGC
>JBARHM010000107.1:0-5621 GCA_049799235.1 Gallionella sp. | reverse complement strand
CTATTTGCCATGACTACTCCTTGAGATTTCGGCTTACTGGAAAGGCGGGCATTCTAGTGATACACACGCCCTTTTGCAAATTTATTTGTATAACATCGGGTTGGGGATGGTTCCGCTTGTCCCGGTGGTATCATGCGCGGCGTTTACAGCGAACAAGTCCACAACCCAGCATGAATCTTCTCAAAGCTCTTGCCACGATCAGCAGCCTTACGCTGGTTTCGCGCATTCTCGCATTCGTTCGCGATGTGCTGATCGCTCGCATCTTCGGCGCGGGCATGGCAACCGACGCGTTCTTCGTCGCCTTCAAGCTGCCCAACCTGCTGCGCCGCCTGTTCGCCGAAGGCGCGTTCTCTCAGGCCTTCGTGCCGATCTTCGGCGAATACAGGAACCGCAAGACGCACGACGAAACCAAGCTGATGGTGGATCACGTCGCCACACTGATGGCGATCATTTTGTTAATCGTCACGCTCATCGGCGTCATCGCCGCGCCGATACTGGTGTATATCAGCGCGCCGGGCTTCGTGAAGGAGCCGGAAAAGTTCGCGCTCACCGTGCAGTTGCTGCGCATTACCACGCCCTATATCTTCTTTATCTCGCTGGTCGCGGTGGCGGCGGGCATCCTTAACACCTATAACAAATTCTGGGTGCCCGCAGCAGCGCCCATCCTGCTCAACATCTGTTTCATCGGCGCTGCACTGTGGCTCACGCCGCATTGCGATCCGCCCATCCTGGCGCTGGCGTGGGCGGTGTTCATTGCCGGTATCGCTCAACTCGCATTCCAGGTGCCGTTCCTGAAAAAGATCGGCATGCTGCCGCGCTGGAGCCTGAATTTGAAAGACCCTGGCGTTTGGCGCATCATCAAACAGATGGGCCCGGCGGTGTTCGGCGTGTCCATCGCGCAGATCAGCTTGATCATCAACACCGTCTTCGCCTCGTTTCTGGTGGCGGGCAGCGTGACTTGGCTGTATCTCGCCGACCGCCTGATGGAATTTCCCGCAGGAATGCTGGGCGTGGCGCTAGGCACCATCCTGCTGCCCTCGCTCTCCAAACATTACGCCGATAACAGCCCGGACGAATATTCCAGACTGCTGGACTGGGGGCTGCGCCTCACCTTCATGCTCACGCTGCCCGCCGCGCTCGCACTGGGCATGATCGCGGTACCTTTGCTCTCCACCTTCTTCCAGCACGGCGAGTTCGCGATGCGTGATGTGCTGATGACACGCGAGGCGCTGGTCGGCTACAGTTTCGGCCTGGTCGGCATCATCCTGGTAAAGATCCTCGCACCGGGTTTCTACGCGCGGCAAGACATCAAGACCCCGGTCAAGATCGCAATCTTCACGCTGGTCGCCACACAAGTGATGAACGCGCTGTTCATCGGCTGGTTGCAGCATGCCGGACTTGCGCTATCCATCGGCCTTGCTGCCTGCTTCAATTCAGCCATCCTGTACCATTTCCTGCGCAAGCGCGGTATCTACCGGCCAGAACCCGGCTGGGGCATTTACTTCTCCAAGCTGTTCATTGCGCTGCTCGCGCTCGGTCTCACCCTGTGGTTCGGCATGGGCAGCGAACAACACTGGCTCACCACCCATGGCTGGGGGCGCATCATTCATTTGACGTGGCTGGTGCTATTGGGCGTGGCGGTATACTTCGCTGTGTTATGGTTGCTGGGCTTCCGGCTCAAGGATTTTGCGAAGCGGACGATACAATAACGGCGATGCTTTGCCGCTGAATAATTGGAGTGTTTTCCATTGAGTGACTTTTCATACAATGTCGAAGAAGCTGACTTCGACCAACTCGTCGTGGTACGTTCGCAACAGACACCGGTTCTGGTGGACATCAGTGCGGACTGGTGCGCACCGTGTCGCGTGTTGGCGCCGCTGTTGCACAAACTGGTCATTGACTACAACGGCCGGTTCATGCTGGGCATTGTCGATGCCGACGAGAACATGAAAATCGCGGGACGCCACAAGGTGCGCGGCTTTCCCACTGTGGTCGCCTACAGCCACGGTGTGGAGATCAACCGTTTCCACAGCTCACAGAGCGAGGGTTTCTTGCGTCGATTTATCGACGACGTGATCGGGCGGCATGCCGCGGATATGCTCCAGTCAGATTCAGAACACAAGGCTGCGCGGGAATAAATTAGCTGACTGCCACGTATTAATGTGATTACACAAGCAGCTCAATTGTTTAGCGCGCGAATGTGGAAGCGCAAATCCAATTTGTCCTGCACTTGAAGCGCGCCGCCGAGTACGGAAAGCGGCGTGATTCCAAAATCGGATTGATTGAATGACATCCTTCCGTCAACGGCGATTCCGCTCGGATCAGCTTCAATCTTTGGCTGAATTTCGTAGTTACGCGTAATTCCATGAAGTGTGATCGACACGTTTAATGTTGTGGGGTTGGCGTCCAGCCGTGCGATGTGGATGTACGCGTAAGGAAAACGCTCGCTGTCGAGGGTTTCTTTCAGCATGTTGCGGCGTGTAGCCTCGATATCTTCCTGTGAAGGTTGTGTATTGAACCCTGCCTCGGTGCGCAATTCCGCCTCATCCACGACAAGATGCTCGAGTGAAACGAGCAGGTCGGCTAGTCCTTCCGCCATGGAGACATAACCGCTCAAATTGTGACTGGCGACTACATGGTCATGTCCAAGCCATGCTGCCGGGCCGGCACGATGCACTTCGATGACCACCAGCGACTGTGCTGAAGCCACGCGCAGTATTTTTTTGCCCGACTCCCTTGCTTGGCGGTAATGGGCTTCCGGGAAATCCGCAGGGACTTGTTCGCTCTCCGCCTGCGATGGCGGAGAGATGCTTAGAGCACAGATCGTCAGTGCGCAAGTGAACAACCCTGTCAGGTAGCGACTTCGATTTTTTGCCGGCATGAGAAGCTCGAGTTTAGTTTTACCCAGTCTAAGGCGAGACATGCATCGCCTTTGCAACGATATCGCGGGTCAGGTGCGGGGCGAACAGTTCTATGAAGTCGTAGGTATAGCCTCGCAGGTACTCGTTCTGGCGCAGTGCGATGCGTGTGGTGCTGGGCTTGAACAGATGGGCTGCATCCATCATGCGCAAATGTTTGTCCCGTTCCGCGATGAAGGCCATTTTTGCCAGTATGCCGATGCCCAGTCCCAATTCCACATAAGTCTTGATCACGTCAGCATCGATAGCGGTCAGCGCGATGATGGGCTGGATATTGGCGGCCTCGAAAGCGGCATTGATCTTGTTGCGTCCGGCAAAGGCGAAATCGTAGGTGATGATGGGGTACTGAGCGATCTTTGCCAGGGTAAGTTTCTTCTCTGCCAGCAAGGGGTGATGCAACGGTGCGATCACGCAGTGATTCCATTCATAGCAGGGCAGGGTGACGAGTTCGTCGTAAAGCGCCAGGCTTTCGGTGGCGATGCCGATGTCGGCTGAGCCGCTCAATACCTGCTCGGCGATCTGGGTCGGGCTGCCCTGGTGCAGGCCCAGCTTCACGCCGGGATAACGCTTGATGAACTGCTTGACCGTGGGGGGCAAAGCGTAACGTGCCTGAGTGTGTGTGGTGGCGATGGTGAGGCTGCCGCTATTTTGCGAGTGAAATTCTTCGGCGACCTGCTTGAGGTTCCCGGCATCGTGCAGCATACGCTGGGCGATGGCCAGCACCGCTTTGCCCGGCTCGGTGATCGCTACGATGCGTTTGCCGTTGCGCACGAAGATCTCGATTCCCAATTCCTCTTCCAGTAATTTTATCTGTTTGCTGACACCGGGTTGCGAGGTGTAAAGCGCGCCGGCGGCATCGGAGATATTCAGCCCCTGACGCACGATTTCGTTGAGGAAGCGCAGTTGTTGCAGGTTCATGGCGGCTTTTCAATATGATTATTGGTTATAAGATACTAACATAAAAGTATTTAGAGATATAAGGCATCTGTCCTAGAATCCGACCATAAATTCTGACTGGTGGTAGCGCTATGGATGGCATGTACACATTATCCGGCTTTCTGGTCGGACTGATCGTCGGCGTCACTGGGGTCGGCGGCGGCTCGCTGATGACGCCGTTGCTGGTGTTGCTGTTCGGGGTTTCCCCGGCTACTGCGGTCGGTACCGATTTGCTGTATGCCTCGCTGACCAAGACGCTTGGCGGTTGGGTACACGGACGCCGCGGCACGGTGGAATGGAAAGTGGTTGGCTTGCTCAGCTTGGGCAGCTTGCCCGCAGCCCTGGTAACGATAGCTCTGCTGAAATATCTGGCGCTGGACGAGAAGACCCTGCGCAGTCTGGTGACCAGCGTGTTAAGCGTGGCGCTGTTGCTGACGGCTACCGCGCTGCTGTTGAAAGGCTGGATAAAGAAGATCGCCCAGCGCAAGGATGGCACGGTGTACGAATTACATCAACGCCATCTGCCTGCCGCGACAATAATTACCGGCATCATCGTCGGCACGCTGGTGACGATCTCTTCGGTTGGCGCGGGTGTGCTGGGTACGGTCGCACTGTTGTTCCTGTATCCGCGCATGCCAGCGGTGAAAGTAGTGGGCACCGACATCGCGCATGCTGTGCCGCTGACCGCAGTGGCCGGGATGGGGCATATGGCGCTGGGTACTGTGGATTTCATATTGCTGGGCAGTCTGTTGCTGGGCTCGTTGCCTGGGATCTATATCGGCAGTCATCTGAGCGCAAAGGTGCCGGAAGCGGTATTGCGCCCTGTCTTGGCGACCATGCTGTTGATCATCGGGACTCGAATGGTTCTGTATTAGCCCGGAGTCGTTTTGTATTTGTAAGGAGAAATGCAATGAGCGTAAACACGCAGGATTTATCCGATCTGGAGGAAATAGACCGTCTCGAACAGGCTATCCAGACGTTCATCGAGGGCCGCATCGATCCTGACCGTTTTACCGCTGTGCGGCTGCAGCAAGGAGTGTACGGGCAGCGCCAGGAAGGTGTGAACATGCTGCGCATCAAGATCCCCGGCGGGCGCTTGAATGCCGACCAGGTGGAGGCGATCGCCGATGTGACGGAGACCTATTCGCAGCGCGGTATCGCGCATGTGACCACGCGCCAGGCGATACAGGTGCACTTCATCCCGCTGGCGAAAATGCCCAGCGCGATGCGCCGTCTGGCGCAAGTCAGCATGACCACGCGCGAAGCCTGCGGCAACACCGTGCGCAACATGTCGGCATGCGCGCTGTCCGGCGTGTGCCCGAAAGAACATGTGGACGTCGCTGCCCACATCGACGGAGCGGTGCAGCATTTTTTGCGCAACCCGCTGAATCAGCAATTGCCGCGCAAATTCAAGATCAGTTTTTCCGCCTGCGAGTCGGATTGCGCCCAGTCGCTGTTGCACGATGCGGGTGTGGTCGCGGTCAAAAAGGACGGCCAGCACGGTTTCATGGTCAAGGCCGGCGGCGGCTTGGGGCACAAGCCGCGCGAATCCATCGTGGTAGAGGAGTTCATCCCCGAGCGCGAGTTGTTGTTCTCGCTGGAGGCGCTGGTGACCTTGCACAACAAATATTCGGACCGAACCAAGCGCGCCAAGTCACGCATCAAATTCCTAGTCGAGCGTTTCGGCGTCGACGGCTTTCTGGAAAAATATCGCGAGGAGTTCGAGCGCACCAAACAGGCGCTTGCCGACCAGCCTTATCCCAAAGG
>JBARHM010000106.1:0-6675 GCA_049799235.1 Gallionella sp. | reverse complement strand
CCTTACGCCCCTCGCCCCTTGGGGGAGAGGGGCGGGGGGATAACCAGCGACTTGGCCTTCGTTTTTTGATGGCCTAGTCGAATGGCTAGTGGTTCCATCAGAGGGGACTCCACACTTCTACCCTCTCCCCAACCCTCCCCCTGCAAGGGGGAGGGGGTTGCTGCTTCATGCACCAGCAACCAGCGCTTGATGTCGAGTGCTGCGCCGCCCGCATGGCGCATGAATCCGCCCAAGCCGGATTTGCCCACCACGCGATGACAGGGGATGACGATAGGTATCGGATTTGCACCGCAGGCTTGGCCCACAGCTTGAGCGCCGGACTTCAGCTCGGCGGCCAGTTCGCCATAGCTGCGCGTTTCTCCTCGCGGGATATTTCTCATCGCCTGCCAGACCTTGTTCTGGTGCACAGTGCCGCCGGGACTGATCGGAAGATTGAAACGAAAATCGGGATCGATCAAGTATGCGGACAGTTGCTCGTACACCGTCTGAGCAAAATCGTTGCCAGGCGGCTGTGGCGCGATGCCGGGCGCGAGGAATTCGATGCCGGTCAATGCATCGTCGGTGCAGCGCACGCCAAGTACGCCAAACGGGACAGAGAGTTTTGCCTGATAGTCCATGAGCTGACTCCAAAACCAGCCGTGATAATACACTCACCATGCGCAAAATACCGAAACTATGCTGATGTGGCAGCCGGGATTTTCAGCAATGGGATGGGACTCACCTGCCGACAAATGGCCCAATAAAAAACGGGAGGCATGCCTCCCGTTTCAGGACAATCTGGCAATGCTTATTCTGCCGATGCCGAGCGCGCTGCCAGCTTTTCCTTGATACGTGCAGACTTGCCGGAACGGTCACGCAGATAGTACAGCTTGGCGCGGCGCACCGAGCCACGGCGCTTAACTTCGATGCTGGCGATGGTCGGAGAGTAGGTCTGGAAGGTTCGTTCCACGCCTTCACCTGCAGAAATCTTGCGCACGGTAAAGCCGGAATTCAAACCTCGATTGCGCTTGGCAATCACAACCCCTTCGAATGCCTGAAGGCGCTTGCGCTCACCTTCGACCACATTCACGCTGACGACGACGATATCTCCAGGCGCAAAATCTGGAATCCTCTTGCCCAGACGGGTGATTTCCTCCTGTTCCAATTGTTCGATCAAATTCACTTTACTGCTCCTTTTTTTTGTAAGTCTTGTTCCTTCTGAAAAGCATCCTGAAACACTGCCAGAAGCCCAGACTCCTCTTTTGTCAAATCACGCCTGGCCAACAAATCCGGCCTGCGCAACCACGTCCTGCCCAACGACTGCTGAAGCCGCCAACGTTCTATCTCGGCATGATTGCCGGACAGCAACACCGGGGGCACGGTTTCACCATTAAACACTTCCGGGCGGGTATAGTGCGGACAATCCAGCAAGCCCTGCACAAACGATTCCTGCTCGGCAGACGCATCATCACCCAGCACACCCGGCAATTGCCTCACCAGACTATCCACCAACACCATCGCCGCCAACTCGCCACCTGACAACACATAGTCTCCGACGGAAATCTCTTCATCCACATACTGGCGGATCAAGCGTTCATCTATGCCTTCGTAGCGTCCTGTCAGCAGGATAAAACCTTCTTCTTGTTTCGCCACCAGTTCTTTGACGACCGTGTGGGTAAGCAACCTGCCTTGTGGCGACAGATACACCACACGACTGTGCTTCACGCCGCTGGCCGCCTGCCGTTGCCTGGCTGCATTGATCGCGGCCGCCAGCGGTTCTGCCAGCATCACCATTCCGGGACCACCACCGTAAGGTCGATCGTCTATGGTGTGATAGTTATCTGTGGTGAAATCTCTCGGATTCCACGTCTTTAATACATAACGGCCTTGTTCTGCCGCGCGCCGCGTGATGCCATATTGCGTCAGCGCATCGAACATTTGCGGAAATAATGTGATGACATCGAATATCATCTGCGGCATCCACATAAATTCATTTTGTGGGCGAATCGCGGTGTCGCGTGCTCGCTTACTCCTCGTCTATCTATCAAGATATGCCTCGTCGTTCGCTGCGTGGTTCCTTGCGCCTCATCCCTCAAAATAAATTTCTGGGGATGCCTTAATTCATTAACCCAATTAATAATCCGACTGCCAATCCACACGGATGGTCTTATTCTTCAAATCAACCTGCTTGATGGAGGTCGCGACAAACGGGATCAGTATCTCACCGTTTTCACCCTTCACGCTCAACACCTGGTTCGCGCCGGTTTCCAGCAGATTCGACACCGTACCCAGTTGCACGCCCTCTTCATTCACCACTGCCAGCCCGATCAGATCGGACCAGTAATATGCTTCGCTGCTCTGTTGCGGCAGGCTGTTGCGCGGTACGGCGATCAGCAGGCCTTTCAGTTTTTCTGCAGCGGTGCGATCCTGACAGTCAGGCAGCTGTGCGGCAAGCGTCTTGTTATGTACCTCGCACTGCTTTACTTCCACCTCACGCCACGGACCACCCTCCCGGCCGATCCACCAAGACCCGTAATCCAGCAGGCTATCAAGATATTCGGTGTAAGGCTGGATCTTGACCCAACCGCGTATACCGTGTGCTGCAGCAATGCGCCCCATGATCACCATGGAGCTTCCCGACTCGTCAGACTGCTGCCGTGACACCAGCACGCTTGACCAGCTTGGCAACCGCATCGCTCAATTGCGCGCCCTTACTTTGCCAATGACCAACGCGCTCGAGTTCCAAACGCAGTGCATCATTGCCTTCTGGTGCGAGCGGATTGTAAAAACCCAGACGTTCGATAAAACGTCCATCGCGGCGATTGCGCGAATCCGCTACCACTACGTGAAAATATGGACGGTTCTTGGAGCCGCCACGGGAAAGACGAATGATTACCATAATGAAACCTACCTAAAATTAGTTAGCCCAGCGAAAGGGCGCGGATTCTACGACATTTAAGGTGCTTCTTGCAACCCTTAGCCTATCGACGTGTTTTGGGAGGCTGGATTTATCTGCGCAGCAACACTTCCAGAACGAACTTGCTGCCCAGATATGCCAGCAACAGGAACACGAAACCGCTTACCGTCCAGCGCACTGCGATGCGTCCGCGCCATCCATAGAAATAATGTCCCCACAGCAATACGGCGAACACACCCCAGGAAATGAAACCGAACAGCACCTTGTGATTGAACTCCAGGGCCTTGCCGAATATCTGTTCTGAGAACACCACGCCGGATGCCAGCGTCAACGTCAGCAACACAAAACCGAATCCGATCATGCGGAACAGCAGCGTCTCCATGGTCATCAATGGGGGCAAACTTTGCAGGACACGCGGCATCATCGCGTGATGCAGGCGATTTTCCACCTGCGAGATCAGCACAGCGTGCAGCATGGCTATCGTGAACAGGCTGTAGGCCAGCATCGCCGCAGTAATATGTGCTTTGAAAGCGAACAAACCGGTATTCTCCAGTTGATGCGCTGTCGGGAATAGCTCGGGCAGCATCACGATGATCGCCGCCAGCGGCAATACCAGCGCCTGCAATCCGCCTATTGGATAAAAGAACCGCGCTATCCAGTACACCGCCAATGTCAACCAGATGATCATCGACAGCGCGTTGGTCATGCTCAGGTTGAATCCGCCGCCGGCAAACACGTCCTGAGCAAGCAGGTAAGCATGAAAAGCTAGCGGGATCAGCACCAGATGGCCAGCCACTCCGCGGCTTAACACATCCCCTTCGCCGCGGACATTGGCCCGCCAAAAAAACACGGCCAGCACTGCATAAATGGTAAAGGTGGAAAGAGAGAGGATAACGTTATGCATTTTTTGTCAGGATGTTTTAGACTGTACCGATTCTACACCAAACTGTTGCAAAACTCTCATGCTGGACAATCTCACTCAGCGCCTTTCCGGCGTCATCAAGAGCTTGCGCGGCCAGGCGCGCCTTACGGAAAGCAACATCCAGGATACCCTGCGCGAAGTGCGCATGGCCCTGCTTGAAGCCGACGTTGCGCTGCCCGTCGTCAAGGAATTCATCGCCCAGGTCAGGCTGGCCGCGCTCGGCCATGAAGTCATCGGCAACCTGAATCCAGGCCAGGCGCTGATCGGTGTGGTGCATCGCGAACTCACCAAACTGATGGGCGAACACAACGACGCGCTCAATCTGGCAACCACCCCACCCGCGGTGGTGCTGATGGCCGGCTTGCAGGGCGCGGGCAAGACCACCACCAGCGGCAAGCTCGCCAAACTGCTGCGCGATCAGCAGAAGAAGAAAGTTTTGCTGGCCAGTTGCGACGTATATCGACCCGCAGCGATCGAACAGTTGCGCACACTGGCGCAACAACTCGATACTGATTTTTTCTCCTCGGATATCAGCCAGAAACCTCGGGACATCGCGCTTGCCGCGCTGGACTATGCACGCAAGCATTACCACGACGTGCTGATCGTCGATACCGCCGGACGGCTGGCCATCGATGACGCGATGATGGCGGAGATACGGCAACTGCATGCCGCTCTCAAACCAATCGAGACATTGTTCGTAGTAGATGCGATGACCGGACAGGATGCGGTAAACACCGCCAAGGCATTCGGTGATGCGCTGCCGCTGACCGGCATCATACTCACCAAACTGGATGGCGATGCAAGGGGCGGTGCGGCACTATCGGTTCGGCAGATCACCGGCAAACCGATCAAGTTCGTCGGAGTGAGCGAAAAGGCCAACGGCCTCGAAGCCTTCCACCCGGAGCGAATGGCGTCGCGAGTGCTCGGAATGGGTGATGTGCTATCGCTGATCGAAGAAGCACAGCGCGAAGTCGATCACACCCAGGCCGAAAAGCTCGCCAAGAAAATGCAAAGCGGCAAAGGCTTCGATCTCAACGATTTCAAGATGCAAATTGTGCAAATGCGCAAGATGGGCGGCTTATCAGCGATGATGGACAAGCTACCGGCGCAACTCGGCCAGGCCGCGGCAGGTGCCAAGGTGGACGACAAACAAATCAACCGCACCGAGGCTATCATCAATTCGATGACCCCGCTCGAACGCAGCAAACCTGAGCTCATAAAGGCCTCGCGCAAGCGTCGCATCGCAATGGGCGCAGGGGTACAGGTGATGCACGTAAATCAGCTGCTCAATCAGTTCGAACAGATGCAAAAGATGATGAAGATGTTCGGCAAGGGCGGCATGTCGAAGATGATGCGCGGGATGGCGGGAAAACTGCCGGGGATGGGACGCTAGCTTTCAATTCTGCAATTGGGGGCACCTCCGAAAATTCAGAGTTCGCCCAAATGCCCCACAAGGGGACGCCGATCCGCTACGGTCAGAAACATCCCGTGCGGAATCGTCAGCAAGGCGCAAGGAAATTTTAGCAGCGCCGCATATATGCGAATATGTAAGCAAGAAAACCAAGTTTCAGTGCAGGGTAACCTTTAGGTTGGCCGTAACCAAAATTTACTCGCAACGCAGCATAACCAGCGACTTGGCTGTCGTTTTTTGACAGTTTAGTCGAATGGCTAGCAGTTACATCAGTTGGGATGAAATCTGGATTTTATGACTATCAAAGCAATAATTTTTGACGTGGACGGCACCTTGGCCGACACCGAAGACGGCCACCGGAAGTCGTTCAACAAGGCATTTGCGGAATGCGGACTGGACTGGAACTGGGACGTCGCGCTGTATGACAAGCTGCTCAAGGTGACGGGCGGCAAGGAACGCATCAAATATTTTGTCAGCGAATTCGTGCCGGATTTTGTTAAGCCTGCCGATTACGAAGGTTTCGTGAAAAATCTGCATGCGGTAAAAACCAGGCACTACACCGATATGCTGGCTGAAGGGAATATCCCGCTGCGCCCTGGTATCAAACAGCTCATCCACGATGCGTACACAGCCGGCACCAAGCTTGCCATCGCGACGACGACTACGCCGGAAAATGTGACTGCGCTTCTCGAAGTCGGTCTGGGAAATAACTGGGCGGATTTCTTTGCCGCGAATGGTTGCGGCGACATCGTGCCGCATAAGAAACCCGCCCCGGATATATATTTCTGGGTACTGGAAAAATTGGGTTTATCGCCTGGTGAGTGTATTGCACTGGAGGATTCCGAGAACGGTCTGCGCTCGGCACTTGCCGCCGGCATCAAGACCTACGTTACCACCAATCCCTACACCCACTGGCACGATTTTAACGGTGCTGCAGGTATATTCGATGATCTGAGCGACCTTGCTGCCTTTTACCGCGCAACCGGATTACCGCTTCCCAAACCGCAAGTTTCTGTTTAGCATTCCCTCACCGTTGGGGGTGTAGCTCAGTTGGGAGAGCGTCTGGTTCGCAATCAGAAGGCCGTCAGTTCGATCCTGATCACCTCCACCACTTCACTATCGCGCAAACGCCCTGTTACGCCGAATCATCAATAGCTTCGATTACCTGAAGCCCCATCTTATTCATTCTTCATCAGCTGCTTGCGGATCATTTGCAAATCCCGCAGGTGTTCCTCACTGGGCTTGGGGTAAGACAACTTGAGCGACTTGAAGGTATCGAGGATGATCTGGGAAATGATCAGCCGGGCGTTTTCCTTGTCGTCGGCGGGAACGACATACCAGGGCGCATCTCGCGTGCTGGTCGCAGTGAGGCATTCCTCATAGGCCGTCATGTACTGCTTCCAGAATTTTCTCTCGGCAACGTCCGCGGCACTGAGTTTCCAGTTC
>JBARHM010000105.1:0-2977 GCA_049799235.1 Gallionella sp. | reverse complement strand
TTTCCAGTTGTTCCAGGCTCTTCACTTTTTCTCCGCGCGCAAACAAAATGTAACCGTTGCGGTCATAAAGCCGCCATGGCAGAGGTTTGCCGAGGGGGATCGCTTCTATGGTCACAGGCTGGAGGTTCATGTGGGTGCTTCCAACGGATATACGAGTGCGGCGAATATATTACCACTCTTACTGCAAGCAGGGTTTTCGCGCGGGAATAACAAATTTTGCTGGCACAGAAGTCGGGGAACTTATAGCATCTCGAATCCACCAACCAAACAATCAGGTTCAGACCGGCATTGATAACCAAACACTATGAAGCTAGAATAACCATTCATGAGTATCTTCGCACGAATCAAATTTTTCCTCACAATTGTTTTGCTGACATTCGCGAATCTGGCGCATGCGCAAAACATGCTTTACACCGATCACCCGCTGGCTGGCAAGATATGGGACATGCACAGCCACAGCTTCATAGACGAAGCGACGCTGATATCCCGGATCAATTTGTCCAATGTGCTTCTGCTCGGCGAGGTACACGATAATGTTCTGCACCACGAGCTTCAGCAGAAGCTGCTGCAAGCCCGTATCGATTCGGGCGCGAAACCGGCATTGATGATGGAGCAGCTCGATGCCGCAAGCCAGCCGATACTCGACCAGGCATTGGCCGGCATAAAAAGCGACGATGTATTGAACAATGTCACCGCGCTGATCAAGTTCTCCGACTGGCAATTCTACAGACCGCTGCTTTCCATCGCCGTCAACAACAGATTGCCTGTCATCGCCGCCAACGTCCCCAACCAGTATCTGCAACCGGTCATCTGGAAAGGCTACTCGGCTTATGATGCAGCAGAGCTGAAGCGTCTGGAAGTTGAAACAGTATGGAACGAGCAACGCCAGAACTATCTGGCCGCCAACATGGGCGGCGCGCACTGCGGTCAGCTCAGGGACGAATTGCGCCTGGGCCTGACCCGCAGCCAGCGGCTGCGCGATGCTTTGATGGCTGATAGCGCGATATCAAGCATATCGCGCGGCGTGGTCGGCATCGTCGGCAGCAGCCATGCCCGCAATGACATCGGCCTGCCGCTTTACTTTGCCGCGCGCGATCCGTCGACACGCGTCTTTTCGATCGGCTTTGTCGAGGTCACGGACCATACCGACCCCAAGTCCTACAACGCGGATAGTGCTACGGGCGAAACACCTTTCGACGTGATGTGGTTTACGCCGCGAATGGTACGGGAAGATCCCTGCGCCAATTTCGTCAAGCCCAAGGAATCACGCAGAATGAAACGTGAGTCAGACCCCTATCTGACTGGAGTTCCCGATAAAAAATAATATCTTTACATCACCCAGCCAAGACATACGCATGACTCAAGCCCTGACCCTTGCTTTTCGCGATCTGTTCCAGTTCAGGATATTGTGGATCGTGATCTGGCCGATCCTGGCGGCAACTCTGCTATGGCTGGTTCTGGGCGTGGCCTTCTGGGGCACCTTCTCGGGATGGATCGCCGATGGCCTTGGCTACATCGGAATCCGGGAATGGCTGGAAGGCGTGGAACCGCGCTGGGTCGCGAACGCTATCCAGGCGGTCGCGCACATGATCCTGTTCGTGCCGATCGTGTTCATCACCGTGCTGCTGATCACTGCATTCTTCGCGATGCCGGCGCTGATACGCCTGGTGGCCGATCGTGATTATCCGCAGCTCAAGCGAGAAAATGGCGGCAGCATCTCCGGCAACCTGCTGAACGCCGTGCTTGCTGTCGCTATCTTCATCGCCATCTGGGTGCTCACGCTGCCTTTGTGGTTCATCGGCATGGGCGTGTTGGTTCCCTTCATTGCCGCGACGTATCTGAACCAGCGCTTGTTTCGCTATGATGCGCTGGCGGAACACGCCAGCAGCAAGGAAATGAAAGTCATGTTCTCAGAGTACCAGTCATCGTGGTGGGGTCTGGGGCTTTTTACCGGCTTGTTTCAATTCGTGCCGGTGTTGAATCTGTTTGCCCCGGTACTCACGGCACTGGCCTTCATCCATTTCGGCCTTGCGCGCCTGGCTAACCTGCGCCAGATGTCATAAGGAGTGGCGTTACCCTTGTGGGTCGGTGTGCACCGCATGCGTCAAGCACCTCAACGCACTGGCAATACCCCTGTCATTGAGAGTGTTTGTTTGGCAGCACTGCTTGTTAAATCGCACTACCATTTTCTGCTGAAAAGTCTAAGATACTTGTGCAAGTTGTGACCAGAATAGTTGTTCCTTTCAATCTCATTGGGAGATATGCCATGAAAAGCAGAATTCTTTTGTGTTTCTTATCGATGGTGGGTTTGATGTTGGGTGCGCAGTCTGCGCTGGCGGCGAGCCAGGCGGTGCGCGAGATGGCCGGGATCATGGTTAACCTGGAGCATTACCCCAGTAGTGATGAAAAAGGCAAGCTGAAGAGCATTGCCGACAACGTGGCCAGCACTCCGCAGGAGCGTGTGCTGGCCACCGCCATTTCCAATCTCAAGCACAAGGCGGCTGCCGAGGATAAAGATAAACTCAAGCAGGTGATTGACGATACTGCCGCGCCTGCCGAGGTACGGGAACTGGCCGGCATCGTGCTCAATATCAATCATATGCCGAGCGCGGCGGACAAGAGCAAGCTTGAACAGATGATGAAATGAGATCAGGCGCAGCCGGGTGAGTTCAGCCAAGAATCACGAGTATCGCAGGGCAGCAACTCGCGCCGGTCTGCGCTATGTCACCGATGGCTTTGCCGGCATCAGCCGCAGCCGTTCCGGCAAGGGATGGAGCTATTACCAACCTGATGGTTCGCTGATCAAGGGCACGGCAGAGCGCAAGCGGCTCAACGCGCTGGCGGTTCCGCCGGCGTGGACCAATGTGTGGATCTGCCCCGATCCCGCCGGACCCGACGACGACCCCGAGCTGCCCGCGGCCATCGCGGCGCTCGCGCGCGAGACCGGCTATCCGATCCTCGCCGATCCGCTCTCCGG
>JBARHM010000104.1:0-4438 GCA_049799235.1 Gallionella sp. | reverse complement strand
TAGGTAATGGTCTGCTTGATACCTTCGATAGAACCATCAAAACGCCAGATCTTGTCGGTCAGATTAGCCGAGCCCATTGCCTGCATACCGTGTGCATCAGGACCATGGCAAGTGGTGCAATCGCTTTCCATGAACACCTTCTTGCCGGCGGCAACTGCGGAGTCGGCGTCAGCCTTGTCCTTGCCCTCTTCGTTCATCGCCTTGACATAGTGCGCCACATCTTCGATCTGCTGTGCAGACAAGGTATCCTTATGCGCAACCATCATCCCCTGGCGACCTCCCGAGATAGTTTCATAGAGCGTGCCGATGGTGCCGCCGTACAGCCAGTCGTCATCGTTCAGGACCGGTGCCATCAGGCCCTGCTCACGCATTGCAAACTTGCCTTTCTGCACGGTACCCACACCGTTCTGACCGTGGCAGGCAGCACAGTTGTCGCTGAACAGCACCCTGCCGGAACGAACCACATACTCGGACAAGTCCGGGTCAGCCAGAATCGCGGCCGGAGTCATGCCTTTCAGTTTGTTTTCGTACTTGCCACGGACATCATCCAGGACTTTTTGATCGGCCTCCATTTCCTTGATCGCTGTCCACAGGCCAGTACCCGGCAACCCGATCCCCTTGAAGAATGTCCCACCACCAGTACCAGTCGAAATGGGAATGGCCGGATACAACAGCCAGTACACCACCACCCAAAGCGCGCTGGCAGTCAGTCCAAGCATCCACCACCTTGGGGGTTGGTTGGTAAAGTCTTCCAAATCGTCATCCCATACGTGCCCCGTGGTTTTAACGTCGCCAGCGGAGTTTTGATTGTCACTCATTATTTATCTCCCGAATTGTTGTACTCGCTCTCATCGCGCAGAGCCATATCGCTCTGCGCGTCGAACGCATCCTTGTTCCTAGGATTGAACACCAGCACATAGACCACAACCATCGCCACAAAGGCGGCTATGGTGAAAAACACCCCCAGCCAGTCATTGCGGCTCATCGCTGCCCAGTCCGTGTGCAGGTAGTCCATCAGTTTAGTCACGGTAGTTGACACCTTCCTCAAACTTCACATGATTTCCCAAGGATTGCAGAAAAGCGATAACCGCGTCCATTTCAGTCTTGCCTGCGACTTCTGCTTTCGAACCGGCAATGTAAGCATCCGTGTAGATGCTCTTGGGTACAGGGTTGAATGGCATCTTGGTCATGACCACCATGGTCTTCTCGAGCTTAACCGCATCAACCGGGTGCTTGTCCAGGAAGAAGAAGTTCGGCATCACCGACTCGGGCACCACATCGCGCGGATATTTCAGGTGTTTGCGATGCCATTCATCGGAGTACTTGGCGCCGACACGCGCCAGATCGGGACCGGTACGCTTGGAACCCCATTGATAAGTGTGGTCGTACATCGACTCTTCCGCGATCGAATAGTGGCCATAACGGTCTTTCTCGTCGCGGAACGGACGTATCATCTGCGAGTGGCACAGGAAACAGCCTTCGCGGATAAACACATAACGCCCTGCCAACTCCAACGGCTTGTATGGACGCACGCCATCTCCGGGTTGCCATTCATCCATGGTTTTGTGTGCGGATGTAGCCGGATTCCACACAATCTTGTCCATAGGAATGGCATTTCCTTGCAGGTCTTTGTGCTGTGTGTTGTTAAAATTGGTGAACTCGCGGTTGCGGTCCACCCCCATGCCTGTATTTGGCAGGTAGAACAAAGGCACGATTTCGACGATACCGCCGATCGCCACTGCAATTGCGGTGAAGACGAACATCAGGATCGTGCTGCGCTCGACCTTGTCCTGTAGCTTGGTTGAATAAAAATGATCGTGATCTGACATGTTTTTCTCCCCTTATGCTTTAGCTGGCGCAGCGATAACGCCACGTTTTGCGCTTGCTTGACGTACAGTCATCACGACGTTGAACAGCATGATCCACGTGCCCAGATTGAAGATCGCACCGCCAATTGCACGCATCACATAGTAAGGATGCATAGCGGACACCGACTCAACGAAGGTGTAGGTCAAAGTGCCGTATTCGTCGTAATCGCGCCACATCAGACCTTGCATGATGCCGGATACCCACATCGCAACGATGTATGTCACCGCACCGATCAATGCCACCCAGAAGTGCACATTTACCAGCCTGTCAGAATACATTTCGGTATTCCACAGCTTCTTCACCATGTGGTACAACGCGCCGAAGGAGATCATCGCCATCCAGCCCAATGCGCCGGCGTGCACGTGGCCCACGGTCCAGTCGGTGTAATGTGACAATGCGTTCACACTCTTGATCGCCATAACCGGGCCATCGAATGTGGACATCGCATAGAACGCCATCGCAGTCACCAGGAAACGCAGGATGTAGTCGGTGCGCAGCTTGTCCCAGGCACCGGACAAAGTCATCATACCGTTCATCGCGCCACCCCAGGACGGGATGATCATCGCCAGGGAGATCCCTGCGCCCAAGGAACCGGTCCAGTCCGGCAAGGCGGTGTACTGCAGATGATGAGCACCCAGCCACACGTAACCGAAAGTCAGCGTCCAGAAGTGCAACACCGACAAACGATACGAGAATATCGGACGTTGCGCTTGTTTTGGAATGAAGTAGTACATGATGCCGAGGAAACCGCCGGTCAGGTAGAAACCCACTGCGTTGTGTCCCCACCACCATTGCACCATTGCATCCTGTACACCAGAGAAGATAGAGTAGGAAGTCGCCCAATCCACCGGAATCGCGAAGCTGTTCACTACGTGAATATAGGTGATCATGAGTATCATACCCATCGTGAACCAGTTGGACACATAGATATGCGACGTCTTGCGGATGCCTACGGTCATGATGTAGTTGAAGCCATAGGCCACCCACACCACCGCGATCATGATGTCAGCCCACCATGGCAGTTCCGCATATTCCTTGCCTTGCGACAACCCCATTGGCAGGGAAATCACTGCCGAAAGGATGATTGCTTGCCAGCCCCAGAAGGTAAACCAAGCCAAACCATTGCTCCACAGCTTGGTAGAACCGGTGCGTTGCACGATGTAATAGCCGGCTGCCAGCAAAACATCGCCGCCAAAAGCAAAAATCACCGCATTGGTATGCAGTGGACGCAGACGCCCGAAAGTAATTTCAGGGATGTCGAAGTTTAAAAAAGGGAACGCCAATTCCGATGCCACATACACACCGATCAACGTGCCCACCACCGCATAGACGACTGCCATGATGGTGAACCATCTGACCACGTCCATGTCGTACTTTACTGCTGTAGCTTTAGTTGCTTCCACAGTAATCTCCTCCCAAGAGCCAAGTTAATAATAATGTGTCATTTATCTCTATCGCGAGACAAATGGCACACCCCTTCATTGCAGCTTTACAAAGCTTTACCATATTCGCACGGCTGGCATGGTCGCGTAAAGGGGGAATCGCTCGAAAATGTGCGCATAACCATTTAGAAAACTCGGACATTAATGCCGTCCGTATAATTATAATTGGCGTTATATTCCTGCCCCTCTTTACGAAGCTGATATTCAATCGAAATTTTGGAATATCACAGAACAATGGACTCCATTGCGGATGTCCCTGGTCTTGTTTGGCGGAGAGGGTGGGATTCGAACCCACGGTGACGCATAACGCCACACCGGATTTCGAGTCCGGTACATTCGACCACTCTGACACCTCTCCGTAAGACATTGAGCAACATTGGATTTCGCTGCGTCTATGCTACGCGCTCAACATTCGCATGCGTTTGTTGGCCTGGCTGTTTCAATCTTGCATGGACGGTAACCCACACTAAAGTCAGCTATCCCTCGATGGGCAACTAGCTGCATTTAAAGCCTAGCCCGAATAAGCGCTGACAGAAACGCCGCGCATTCTACCAACAACTCATGAATTTCGTGCAGAATGTTCGGATGAGTAATCCGAAACGTTATAAGCAAGCGGCTCTGATCTGCTCATGCCTGCTGTTGAACGCTTGCGATCAGCAACTGCCGGCATGGCACTCCGGCAAGCTGGTGATCATCGTGCCGGAAACCGCGCAAGATACGAAAGCCGAGTTCGAGCGCGAACTGGCGCAGCTGTTTGCCGATCATTTGCTCTCCTCTCTCGAAATACTGACGATGCCTCAAGACCAGGCGGTCACTGCGCTGCAACAACATCATGCACATTTGGCCGCAATTGCACTGCGCCACGATACTGAAATTGCCGAGTTGCAGTTCGGCCCCAGCTACCACAATGTGCGTGAGTTGGCGGTATGCAACAACGAACTGCCTCCCCCCAAAATACTTGCCGATCTTGCCTCCAGAAAGCTGACCGCGGTGGCTGGCTCAGCACAAGAAGCGACGTTGTACGAAGCAAAGAAAAATCTGCCCTCGCTGGAATGGCAGAGCCGCCAACAAATCACCCCGAGAGAACTGTTGACTGAGGTCGCTGAAGGCACGCTGGATTGCGCGGC